>JAXHTB010000016.1:0-22530 GCA_034190185.1 Spirochaetota bacterium
TATATACCTTTACTGATACACCCTATATGACAGTAATAAGTAGAATTGGTCAGGTGTGTGCTCTTTTAATATTTTCAGCTACTTTTATCTTATCTTTAGCATTCCCAAAAGGTGAGAAAAAGGTCCCTTTTTACTATCCCCTTCTGATCCTTATCCCGATTATAATTTCTGCATATATAATGATTTTTACAGATTATCATATAACAAAGGCTTATTTTAAAGATGGGAAGCTTGTAAGAGAATTTCAATTTTATTATACAGTGTATATTGTGATAGGTTTTATATATCTTTTGCTGGGTATAGTTAACTTTATAAGAAAGTATTTTATTATTAAGGTTGAGATATATAGATTGCAGTTGCGCTATGTATTTGTCGCTTCATCTGTAGCGATTCTGTTTGGAGCTGTATGTGCAATTATTCTCCCAAGATTTTTTAATTATACTGAATTATATGTACTAGGTCCTGCTGTTGCTGCATTTGTAATGGGAGGCGGCTTTTTCTATTCAATAATAACATATAATCTGATGGATATTTCAACTGTAATTCATAAAACCATTATGCATGGTATTATGTCAGCGGTTATATTTGCGCCAATTTATGTAGTATTAAGAATCTATAATACAGAACTACAATTACAAGGAGTTATCCCAACTTATGTTATAGCAATTACTGTTGTGGTTTTATTTATTCTTTTTTATACATTTGTTCAGCCCTTTATTGACCGCCTTTTTAGAAGAGAGCAGTATAAATTTGAAAAGCTAATTGATGATTTTATGAGAGAGATTGAAAAAATCAGGGATTTCAATAGTATTATCCATAAATCAATAGATATACTTTATCAATCCCTTATTTTGAAGAGAGCTTTTTTTATTAAGCTTAACAGTAAAAGTAGACAGTATGAACAGTATTATTTTAAAGGTGAAGACATTGATGTAAAGGCATTGAACTGGAATTCTCCGATAACAAAATGGTTCTTATTGAATCAAGAAATACTGAATATTAGTAGGATATATGTTGATGATAAGAGTTTAGGTGAAGTTCGGGATGATTTTCTTGATTTTTTTACAAATAATATGATAGAAGTAGTTTTACCTATATATCATAGCGGAAGGATTTTCGGTTTTATATGCTTAGGCGAAAAGGATTCTTTAAGATCCTTTAAACCTGATGAAATTTTAAAACTTCAGTATTTTCAAACAGAAAGTAGTATTCATATCTCAAATGCCCTTTCTTATGAGGAACAGCAGAATGAGCAGCTTGTTACCAGAACTATTGATCTTTCAACTGATATCCTGACAAAAGCTGTACCTGTTGCTCTTCCTAATCTATTAGAGATAAAATTTGGTTCCTTTTATATTCCAAGGCATAGAGAAGGAGTGGATTATTTCGATTTTGTTAGGATTGGGAACAATGGTGTGGGAGCTATTGCAGCTAGTATTGCAGGTGGTGGCGCAAATAGCGCTATTAATTCTATTCTTTTAAGATCAGCATTTCACTCCTGTTTGGAAGAAGCCCATTCAACCTTTACAGTGCTGCAAAGATTGAACACAGTTTTGTATAGGTATTCAGGTGGAATGGGTGGTTTTATTACAGCATGTTATTTTTATTATGATATAAGGTCTATGATGTTTGCATATACTAATGCTGGATTTCCACCTCTTGAGCTTTACAGATTTGAGAAAAGTGATTTCGAGTCATTAGACACTGAGGGGATTCCTCTAGGTTATGATAAGATGGCCAGTTATGGTATGGGAAGAACTAATTTGATTCGTGGAGATATTGGGATTTTATATTCTCTATCACTTGTTAATTCCAAGAATAACAAGGGAGATGTTTGGAGTGTTAATCAACTTAGAGATATTGTTAAGGAACATAGCGGGAGACCAGCTTCAGAAATTGCTGAAGCTGTCAGGGAAAATTTTTCTAAATTCCTAGGATTTTTTTCTCCTGAGTCGGATGTTGTTGTTATTGTATTTAAGGTTGTATAGAAAACAATTCGGAGATTAGATATTGATGAAAAAAAAGATTCTGATAAGTGATAAATTAGCACAGGAGGGAGTGGAGCTTTTAAAAAAGAAAGACGCTTTCGATGTTGTATATAAAGCTGGGATTTCCCATGAAGAGCTTATTAAAGAGATAAAAGATGCACATGGCTTGATCATTCGTTCTGCTTCAATGGTTTCTGAGGATGTTATTGATGCTGCGGAAAAATTGCAGGTTGTTGCTAGAGCAGGTGTTGGATTGGATAATGTAGATATACCAAAAGCCACTGGAAAAGGTATTGTTGTAATGAATACTCCTGGCGGTAATACTACTTCAACAGCAGAACATGCTATAGCTTTACTGTTCTCATTAGCAAGAAAAATACCTATGGCAGACGCTTCAATGAAAAAGCAGCTTTGGGAGAAGAAATTATTTCAGGGAACTGAGCTGAGGGGTAAGACTATAGCTGTTATCGGTCTTGGCAGGATTGGAAAGGAGGTTGCAAGAAGGTGTAAGGGATTATCAATGAAAGTAATCGGATTTGATCCCTTTATTCCAAAAGATAAGTTGTCTGATTTTGATATTGATGTGATGGAGTTGGATGATATCTGGAAGGAAGCTGATTTTATTACTGTGCATACACCTCTTACTGATCAGACAAAAGACCTTATAACTTCAAAAGAGATCGAACAGATGAAGCCTAGTGTACGGCTGATAAATTGCGCAAGGGGTGGAATATATAATGAAAATGATTTATATAATGCCTTGAAGGAGGGAAGAATTGGTGGTGCTGCCCTTGATGTTTTTACAGAAGAGCCCCCAAAGGATTTACCTCCATTCTATAAATTGGATAATGTTGTACTAAGCCCGCACCTAGGCGCCTCAACTAGCGAAGCTCAGATTTCTGTTGCAGTTGAAGCGGCTGAAAATGTTTCTGAATATATTCTTTCCGGCATCGCAAAGAATAGTGTTAATTTCCCTTCATTAGAAATTAATGAATACAATTTTTTAAAGCCCTATATCGACCTTGTTGAGAAAATGGGATCGATGCAGGGGGCAATTATGGATGGCCGGATAGATGAAATTAAGATATTTTATTCAGGTGATTTTGGTAATTATGACCTATCACCTTTGACTGCTGCATATATAAAGGGTTTGATATCTCCATATACCGATTTTAATGTGAATTTTGTAAATGCCCCTATCATCGCAAAAGAAAGAGGGATAAAGATTCAGGTCGGCGAGGATACATCCTCAAGGGATTATGCTCATCTAATAATGATAAATGTAGTTAGTCAGGAAAGATCAAATGAATTGTCAGGAACAATATTAGGAAAACAGACTTGGATTGTTAAGTTTAATGATTATGTGATCGATTTTATACCATCTGGTAAGATGCTTGTAATTCATAATAATGATGTCCCCAATGTAGTTGGATCGATCGGAACATTCCTTGGAGAAAATAGAATAAATATTGCAAATCTTCATCTTGCCAGGAAAAGTATGGGAGGCAAAGCCCTGGTTATAGTTGAGGTGGATAATGAGATAAGCAGTGATCTGCTTGAGCAAATGAAGAGACTTCCGGAAATGTTAGATTTGAAATATATTATTGTTTAATTTTGTTTTAAGGTATTGTCTATAACGATAAATTTTTCTTTATTAGCGGCCTGATAACAGAAAGCCCACATACAGGAAGGAAAACGGAGATAGTAGACGAAACAACAAGGAAGATCTAACTTCATAAAAAGTAAGCTCAAACTGTTTTTAGAAATTTAATAGTGTGTTTTTTTTGCCACTGATTAATACGGATGCAACACTGATTTTCCCTATAAAATTTTAGTATTTTCTATGCAGTCAAGCCGCACGAACAATCCGTAACAATCTGTGTATCTCAGTGGCTAAAAAATTTTAACAATCGAGTTTATATTACGCTGACTGATTTTCTACAATCACTGCCATCATTCCTTCTGAAATCAGATTGAACCTATGATGAAAATAGTAGCAGTTTAAGATGCACGGTCCTGCCAGTCAAAACGTAGTGTCATGTTCGGCATTTTCAGGATGCCAATTCATGTGTAGTTTTCGTTGATTAACAGTGCAGTCTCAGAGATATAGATTAATCAGATTCTAGTAAGGAATATCAGTTTCTTGCGACATGAACTTGAAATACGAAACAGTTTTTTTAGTCTTTTCGTTTGCACAAAAATAGATTTTCCGCAAATATAATAAGATTAGTATAATATTATGGATATAAATTTTATTCCATCAGTATTCTTTACACTTTTTTTTGTAGTAGACCCTCTTGGGCTTATCCCAATTTTCATAACCTGTCTTTCTCCTTATAGCATTAAGAAGCAGAGAGCAATTATTTTCAAAGCTACTGGAATTGCAGCTTCTGTTTCTATTTTCTTTATTCTTTTTGGTAATAAGTTATTAAATTTTCTTGGTGTAACCTCGGCTTCATTTCTTATTGCAGGCGGTATTTTGCTTTTTTTAATATCGATTGATATGCTTTTTGCAAGACCTTCTAGGACAAAGATACCGAAGGAGGATTATAGCTCGGCAGATAATGGGGATGTTGCAGTATTCCCTTTAGCAATTCCTATGCTTTGCGGGCCAGGAAATATAGCAGCCCTGTTGATGTTCAGCTCTCAGGTTGGCGGCAAGCCTGAGATGCTAATTATAATCATTATCATATCAGTCGTAATCTTTTTTTTAACAGCTGTAGTAATGTTCTTTTCAGTATATCTTGAGCGTTTCCTGGGCGAGGGAGGATTGTCCGTAATTCAGAGGATTATGGGGCTTATACTTTCTGCCTTGGCTGTTCAATTTTTTATTAACGGATTACATCAACTCGGTTTTGTGAAATAGGTCTATGTGTGGTGTATTGAATCTGATGATCTATTTACTTAAGTTCAAACTGACTTCAGAGGCAGTGATGTAAATAGAATGAGTGTCTTATATTTAACGCAGAGGAACAGTATGGATTGGATAATCAGAACGATGATGTGGAAATTGAGGAAATCTGCAGTATCTGTTGAATACTGGTAAAAGCCCAGCTGGATTTATTGGAGTTATCTAATTTATACAGTCACTTATTGTCTTTTTGAATATTTTAACTGCTGCAGGGATAGGTTTGCTTTGTTAAAGATATAATACTGCTGATAATTATCCTAATCAATATTCATCCTTACAGCTCGTAAATCAAGAATAGATTGTGCGCCATCTTTTTCCCACAGCATACCTGAACCTTTTCCATTATCTTTGATACATTTATTACATGCCTCGATAGGCCTGATATCGAAATATTTAATTCAAAAAAAAGTTTTAAGATATTCTTTTATCTTTGTATATGGTAAACATACGGCTACTCACATGTAATGTTAATTGTTATGGAAAAAGTTGTATATCTCATTTGCTGTTTTATTCCCGATTCCGGGAATCTTTTCAAGCTCCTCCTTTGATGAATTTCTGATTTTTTCAACGCTTTTAAAATAGTTCAGAAGAAGGTTCTTTTTATGATATCCTATTTGGGAGATTTCGTCTAATTCAGATTTCTTAAGTTGTTTGCTTCTTAGCTTTTTATGGTACTGGATGGCAAATCGATGAGCCTCGTCCCTTATATTTTGAATTATCTTTAATGCCGGCGAATCCTTCCTGAGCCTTATGGGTTCATTCTGGAAATCGGTATATATTTCTTCAAATTGCTTGGCAATAGAGATTATCATAATGTCGAGATCAAGGGCTTTTGCCGCTTCATAAGCCCGATTTAGCTGCGACCTTCCACCATCGACAATTATCAGGTCCGGTATTTCATGATCTTTGTTAATAAGATGTTGCAATCTTCTGCCAACTACTTCATGTATCATCCCGGGATCATTGGGAGAGTTGTAGCCCTTTATCCTGTATCTTTTGTAACCGTTTTTATCCGGGATTCCGTTTTTAAATCTGACCATGGAGCCTGTTGCATGTTGTCCCTGGATATTTGAAATATCGAAACATTCCAGTATTTCTGGTATTTTTTTTAAATGAAGTATTTTTTTAATTTCATAAAGTCCTTTCTTCTTATCCTTAAGTTGTTGATATGATCTTCTTTCAGCGATAATAATATCCAGGTTTTTTTGGATCATGTTCATTATGCCTATATCGTTTTGTGTAAGGGGTGTGGATATCTTAACCTTTTGCCTTGAATATTTTAAAAGATAGTTTTCGATAACAGGTTTATCATCGATTTTATGTTGAGTAATTATTTTCTTAGGAGGTTTTTCTCTTTTATAGTAGTCTATTACAAAGGTTTTTATTACTTCCTCTGGATTGTAATATTCGGTGTTTTCAAAAATGGAAATTTTTCTGCCGATAAGCGCGCCTTTTCTAAACTCAAAAAGTAGGATAACAGCTTCATCTCTCTGTATAGATATACCTATATAATCCTGATCTTGACCGATAGGAGCATAGACCTTCTGTTTCTGCGCGGTCTTATTGATATTGAATATCATATCTCTTATTTGAGCTGCCTTCTCATATGCAAATTGAGCTGAATATTCCTTCATCAGTCTATGCAGGTCAGTAATAAGCGATTCAGTATCTCCGTTAAGAAATTTAATTGCATTATCAATATTAGTTCGATATTCTTCCTGTGATATGCTACCCTGACATATGCCTGAGCAATTTTTTATCTGGTAATTAAGGCATGGTCTTTCAGTTTTTTTTAAAGGTAAATTCTTTTTACAGGTTTTTAATTGAAATGTGTTATTAACCAGAGTTACAAGTCTTTTAGCTGCATTAACCTCAGTGTAGGGACCTAAATATCTGCTTCCATTGTTCAGGAGTTTGCGGGTTAAGATAATCCTTGGGAATTCTTCGTTGAGTGTAACTGCAATGTATGGATATTTTTTGTCATCTTTTAGTCTTATATTATATTTGGGTTTATGTTTTTTTATTAATGAACTTTCAAGTATCAGAGCTTCTATCTCAGAGTCTGTAATAATAAATTCAATATCCTTCATATTGTTTACAATAATTCTTACTTTTGGATCCTGCTTTGTAATCTGGAAATATGAAGAAACCCTTTTTCTTAGGTTTGATGCCTTCCCTATATAAATAATATTTCCCTTTGAGTCTTTCATAAGATATACACCAGTTTCATTTGGTAGGGAAGCTGCTTTATTTTTGATATTATTGTACTGGTTTTTCATTCTGTTTTTGCAGTTTTTGTACTTTTAAAATATAATTTTCCGTAAGTTCATGATCTGGGTATATCTCAAGGGCTTTGTTAAACATCTCAAGCGAGTTTTCATAATCTTTTTTCTTTGCAAAGGCAACTCCAAGATTAAAGTAATTTGCAAATCCGTCAGGTTTAAGTATTGAAAGTGAATGGAAGAAGGATATTGCCTCATCTATTCTGTTCTCCTTGAGAAAGTTGACCCCATTTTTAAAGAATTCACTTAAAGGATCGTAATTCTCCAATTCTTGAATTATCTTATCCTTTTCTTTTGATTCCCTAAGTTTATCTAATAAGCTATTAAATGATAGGGCAAGCTCGCTGAAGTCTTCGTCATTTATGGGATTAAGATTTAGATCTATATTACCAGATGAGGCTTTATTCATATATCTTGATAGGTTTTTTAAAAAGAGTGTGAAGTTATGAGTGAATAGAAAGGTTAATATAAAGACAATAATTATAGTTATTATTAGTATAATTAGTATATACTTCTTTGTTTTTTGTGATACCTTGTAATATTTGTTTAGTGTTGAAAATACATCAGATGTAGATATAGTGAATTCAATGATATAGGTTTTACCTCCTATTTTGAATGGAGTATAGACATTTTGCCAGTATATTCCATTGGATGAATAGATATTCGGATCGATAATTTCCCTGAATTTCCCCTTTTTTAGATAGTTCATCTCCTTTTCTTCCTGAATATTTTTCTTTCTTGGGGTTTTTATTTTGAAAGAGGGGTTAAGTGAAATTTTTTTTATTATTTGGAAGTAATTTTCATCTTCACTCTGTTGAAAGATAATAGCATATAGAAAATCTTCATTTTTAGAACAGTATCTGTTTAGCTTAAAGGGCAGAATATCGATTTTTGTTATTTTATCTTCTTTTAATCTATTATTTATCATCCTGACTATTTCTATAATGTATTTATCATTATTTTTTTTAACTATTTCTTTTAATAAATTTAGGTTTGACTTCAAGGCAAAATGAAGCAAAAGAGATGATATAATAATTAAAAGAGAATATAGGATTGCGATACCTATTACATATTTGGTTGAAACCCTAATTTTCCTCTTCTCCATTTATAATAACTCCTTATGATTTATTAATCTTTGTATATTAAACAAGGTATAGTGAAGAAATTAGTAATACTCAATGATTTAATTGTTGAGAGTAAGTTCTTTTATCTTTATTCTCTGCATTAATGCAACTATAAATTATAGAATTTCGTCTCTATGTAAATCTTTACAATTTGCATGTTTAGACCTATTCAGTTGTAATGATATTAGGAATCTGTCGGATATGTAGGCTGTCTTATCCTGCATCTGTTTTTTTATTGACATGAATTAAAGTGTACATTACCTTATCTTTTGCACTGAATGCAATATAATTCGGGCAATTTGAGATATGCATGTTGGTATTATTCTCATTTCAGAATGCGGAAAGTTATAGATTTCTCTAAATACTCATGAGAATTGAATATCTATCGAATTTTTTAAGGATTCGATGCTTTATAACAGTCTTAAGTTGTACTGTGTCTTTCTGCATTTATATATCTACTATCTGCGTTTTTTGGGTTGCATGTATAGTAGGTTCGATGATTCATGTGAGAGTAAAGGACAATATAGTATTGAAAAAGGGCTTATACCACTACATCGATTCTTGAATTTTACAGAGTTTTTAGAATCCTTGAATCCTTTTTCTTTGAGGGCGTATTTCTACTAATTTTAATTGAGTAATTCCATAAATCTATAGATTGTAATATTACTTTATGAGACATAATATAAAAAGATAGAATGAACAATATTTCAACTATCAATCTTATTCCCTATAATCAAATGAAAGAGCAGATTGAGATTGAGATCACTGCTCTTTTGGATAAGCTGAGGTCTACTGAAGATATTGAGCTTCCAAGAATATCTTTTGAAAAGGGTTATACAAGGATATCCTTTCCTGTTCCTGGTCTTAATGAAAAGATTTTGATAGATTCTATACTTTTAATCAATAATTACTTGGGCAATATTAGAATTCATACCTTTGAACTCGGTGTTTATGCCTTTCAAGCTCTGAATGAGAATATATTTAAAACTGAAAATATTCTGGACAACCTTAAAATCCAGTTTATGGGATTGTTCGAGAAATTTACTATAGATATATCAAAAAAAGGCAATCTCACCCAAGAGGAGATAAATCTTGTTGTAGAACTGTTTAGGACGCATTATATATCGATACAGAAGGGTGATCCCATTGCCAGATTGAAAACATTAGGAGCTTCTGTCATTGAAAACAACGAAGGTCTCGATTGGTCTTATCTTGCAGGTTACGAAGAGGTTAAGAGGAACGTAAAGGAATCTATAATCCTGCCTCTTATGAATCCTGAAATCTACGATTCCATAGCCAGACTCACAAGGGTCAGTTTTGAGTCAAACAGGCCAAGAGCAATTCTTTTTGAGGGGGCACCTGGTGTAGGGAAAACAACTGTTGCAAGGATTATTGCAGGGGAGGTAGATATACCTCTTGTATATATCCCTATTGAATCGATAATTTCAAAGTGGTATGGAGAATCATCAAGGAATCTTTCACAAATCTTTGATTTATGTGAAGATATTGGCGGGGCGATTCTATTTTTTGATGAGATTGATTCGCTGGCTGGTTCTAGAGATCAGAATATGTTTGAGGCAACACGTAGGGTGCTGTCTGTATTATTAAGAAGACTTGAAGGTATAGACTCCCTTAATAATACCTTGATTATCGGCGCAACTAATAGAAAGAATGATCTGGATCATGCCCTTATAAGCCGTTTTGATCAGTCCATAAATTTCCCATTACCAAATTTAAAGGAGAGGATGTCTATTTTTTCATACTATGCTACCCATTTAAATAATAGTGAACTTGAATCTCTTGCTGACATTAGCAAGAATGTATCTGGTAGGAATATAAAGGATATTTGCGAGTTTGCAGAGAGGCGATGGGCAAGGAGACTTATCATCAAAAAACTTGAAGCGTCATTACCTCCTGCAGAATATTATAAACATGCCTTGAGATCGTGGCTTAGTAATAGAAAGGGGTAAGGTAAGTTTTGATCGATAGTTGCTTTTGAAGACTTTCCGATCTGTTTTTCTAGATCGTGGCAGAACGATTGCTTTTGAGGTCATAAATTGAAATCTTGTAATTGTAAATTACTCTATAGAATAAACAGTGATGAACAAAAGTGATCTGTATAAAGAAATAAATAATGGTTTACTCAAAGAGAGGTACCATGCCCTGAAGAGGAATTTATATAAGAATATTGAATATATTCAAAATTATGGCGGTTTGAAAAGGATCATTCCTAAATTTCGTAATAAAAATGTTATTATAGTTGGGGCAGGGCCCTCCCTGGAAAGGGAGCTTGATGTACTTAAGAAATATCAGTATAGAGCTGAGATAGAAATAATTTCAACAGATATGGCTCTTGCCCCATTAGTAAAGAGGGATATCTTGCCGGAGTATGTTATTTCATGTGAGACTACACCTGTTGATTTTTTCAATTCCTGCAGAACAGAAAAGATGCATCTTCTTGCCTTTAGCTGTATGTCAAATATCAATCTAAGAAGGTGGAAGGGGGATATAAGTTTTTTTAACTGGATGATCCATAATCCTATTTATGATGAAATTTGGGAGATAGCAGGACTTGATCTGGGATATGTAGCAACTGGCGGTATTGTAACTACTCAGGCTGTATCGTTTGCTCTTGGATGTGATATCGATTCTCTTATACTTATTGGCAATGACCTTGGGTTTAGAAGGGAGTTTTATGCAAAGGAATCATTAGTATACAAAAAGAATCTATTTAAAAATAGCAGATTCCATCCGATGGAAACAATCGATTTTAGTACTGTATGGAGCAGACGGGAATATGTAATAAACAGGGAGGAAATTCTCTCATATACTAATAATCAATTCCTTGCTGCAAAACTGTGGCTTGAGGATCTGTTTAACGGAATTAATGTGCCCATATATGACAGCAGTGACCCTGGATGTTCAAAAGGATCTTTAAAAAAGGTTGAGCTTAAAGACTTTATGAAAAGATTTGAATATAGATCCAAAAGGAAGAGGCGTTGATATGATACATTTGCACAAGATGAATGGAGATGTATTTGTTCTAAATTCGAATCATATAGAGACGATTGAGGAAAGACCAGATACAGTTATTACCCTAACAAATGATAGAAAGTATCTTGTTAAGGAGAGTGCAGAGGAGGTAGTGTTAAAGATTACGAAATATCGTAGATCGATAGTCCATGCTGATTTAAGTAATGTTTGATATAGATCGATGTTCGATTTTGATCTTTATTGTTTTTAGATTTTACTCATGATATGATCCAGCCTTACCATATACCAATAATAGTTATAACTATTCAATTAGTAGTATAAGAATTATACAATTTTACCGATAAGATAAAAAGAGGAAAAAAGAATATTTATCAATTGATAACAATTTGTCGATAAGTTAGCGCTTCTTTTTAAAGGGGGATGGAGGCTTATTCTCTAAAAGCTAAAGAGGTGCCATTTCCTCTAATTCTGTTTACATAAAGTGATATCTTCATTCGATAATATGAGTATATAATCTCTTTTTTTTCTTATACGATGAATATTCCAACCGATCATAAATATATATAATATTTTATTCATAATAGTAGGTAGAATCGAAAGATTTAAGAAGATTTTATTAGAACATTTTAGCCTTATTTGATATAATGGAGTAGTAATATGGATATAGCTACCATTGGTGGTCTAATTGCAGGTCTTGTGTTTCTGGCTATGGGTATAGTATTTGCCAAGGGCAATCCCGCGTTGTTCATGGACCCTGCTTCGTTTATGATCACTGTTGGGGGTTCTTTTTCAGCCTTGGTGATTTCAAATCCATTGGCAAAGGTGTTGGGAATCTGGAATGTAGCTCGTAATGCATTTTTCCCAACAAGTTTTAATCCTGATGAGTTGATAATCACTCTTGTATCATTTTCAGAGAAAGCAAGGAGAGAAGGACTACTTGCTCTTGAAGATGATCTTGGTGAGCTTGATGATCTATTTTTGAGAAAAGGAATCCAGCTTGTTGTTGATGGCACAGACCCTGAACTAGTTAGAAGGATAATGGAAACTGAACTTGAGAATATAATGTCAAGGCATGAACAGATGAAAAAACTTTTTGACGACTGGGGGATGTTTGCGCCTGCATTTGGTATGATCGGAACATTAATGGGATTGATCCTAATGCTTGTAAATATTGAGGATAAGTCAGCTATTGGGCCTGGAATGTCAGCGGCCCTTATTACAACAATGTACGGCGCGATCATGGCTAATCTGATATTATTGCCAATTGCTAATAAACTTGATGTTGTAGGAAATGATGAGGTTCTTCTTAAGTTAATTATGATTGAAGGGACTCTGTCGATCCAGTCAGGTGATAATCCACGTATTGTTAAGGATAAACTAATATCATTTCTTGAGCCTTCTAAGAGAGAGAAAATTTCTGCTGAGGTTGGAGACTAGTGCAGAAAAGATCTAAAAAAGAGCCAAAGGGCGCTCCGGGTTGGATGGTATCATGGTCAGATCTAACCACATTATTGTTAACGTTCTTTATTCTGATGTTTAATATGAATGATATAACAGGACGTGATTTTTTCCTTGTATTGTCTTCATTTCGGGGTTCCTTAGGTATGTTTCAGGGTGGGTACTCCTTATCTAAAGGTAGATTGGAGGAATTAGGGCTTAACATGCTAAATCTTCCTGCCAGTGAGAAGGGAAGAGCGCTTGCCAAGAGTTTAAAAAGGGCTGTGCAGGCCTTTAAACCTGAAATTCAGGCAAAGGAAGTGCGGGTAATGGAAGATGAGAGGGGTCTGATAATAACTCTATCTGGCGATGCATACTTTGAGCCAGGAAGCGCTATGATCAGAGAAGACGCAGGTCTTGTTTTGGAAAAGGTAGGGGGCATTATCAAGAGTCTGCCAAATTTTGTAAGGATTGAGGGGCATACAGATAACAGACCAATCCCTCCTAGTGGTGTTAGAGAAGGTTATGAAACAAACTGGGAATTGTCTTCTGCCAGGGGTATCAATATATTACGATATCTTACTGAAGATGAGAAAGTAAATCCTAAACAGTTATCTTCAGTAGCATATGGAGAGTACAGACCAATTGATGATAATAACACTCCTGAGGGCAGGGCTTATAATAGAAGGGTTGATATTGTGATTTTAAGAGATAAGGGACTTGCAGAGAGTAAGAATAAAAATATAAACAAACCATTACCAGATGAGGAATGGAGATAATATAGAAAATAAATTCACATTTTTGAAAGAAAGTACCGAAAAATTTATTTAAACAAAAAAAAATAATTGACAAATTTATACTGTTTTGTCTACATTATTAAGCAAAATGTTCATTTATTGTTTATATAAAACCTTTATTGGATAATAATATTAGGTTACAACATATGGGTGATGAAGAAAGAGACGATATAGTTGAAATTAGCGACGAGGATGAGAGTGTTGAGGTTACTGAAGCCGTAGCTGATAAATCTACTTCTAAGATAATCAAGATTCTATTCTACGGCATAGGAGTGGTAGTGTTGCTATTTTTAGTTGTAGGAATTTCATATCTTGTAACAAAAAATGTACAAGAGAAAAAATATGAAATGGAAGAAGCCATTGTTGTTGCTCCACCTCCACCGCCTCTTGCGCATTTCGATATTCCATCATTCTCTGTAACTACAAGAGATTCTGAGCCGCATTTTGCAAAGGTGACAGTTTCACTTGGATATGAAGATAATATGCAGTTGAATATGGAATTTGTTAGAAGAACAGTACAAATTCAACATATTATTAATATAATTCTTAGCGGTAAAAGTTATGAAGATCTTGACTCAGTTGAGGACAAAATAAATCTTGCCGAGGAGATAAAGGCGCACATCAATGCTCTGCTTATAGCCGGTAAGGTAAAAGAAGTTTATTTTCGTGAAATTGTTGTTAATTGATATTTATTAGAGGAGGAAATTATGGGAGATGGCTCCTTATCACAAGATGAAATAGATGCCCTATTACAGGGAACTGATGATGTATTAACAACTCCAAGTATGACTCCTCAAGTGGATGCTGGCGGAAGAGGCGGAGCTCTATCACCTGTTGAAAGGGATTCCCTTGCTGATCTTCTGAATGTTAGTATGAATATAGTTGCGCCTTCTTTGTCGGGATATTTAAGTAAGAATGTTCAAATTTCCAATGCACTTGTAGAAATTAAGTCAGAGGGTGAAGTAAGGAATGATTTCGGCAGGCAGTATGTGCAGCTTCCTGTTGATTTTGCTGGCGGTTTTATAGGAAAGAATTTAATTCTCTTTAATATAAATGATGCTGGAATAATATCTTCTTTGATGATGGGTGATGAAGCTGGTGTTCCTCCAGAGGAGCTTACTGAAGCCCATCAGAGTACTATTCAGGAATTCGTAAGTCAGATGCTTTCCTCTAATGCTACTGAGTTCAGCAACAAGTTCGGTAAGTCTGTAACAGTTTCAGCTCCTGTACTCTCAATTGTAAATGATGCTTCTCAGCTTCAGTTACCTCATGGCGCGGAACTTGTTAAAATAACATATAATTTGATTATTGAAGAGCTTGTAAATTCAAAATTCTATCAAATCATGGAACTCCCTCTGGCTTCTGAACTAGTCAGATCTTCAATGTCTGAATCACAATTTGTATCTCAACAATCTTCTCAGTCTCAGCAAATGGCTCAACAGGATCAACAGGGACAAGTTGGGATAAGCCCTGTTAAATTTCCTCCTTTAGGCGAGGGTGTGCCTTATGGAACCGGAGGCAATATATCTTTACTTCTAGATGTTCCTATGACCCTTACTGTAGAGTTGGGGAGAACAAGACAGCTTGTAAAGGATATTCTAGGTCTAGGAGAAGGTTCAATTATTGAGCTTGACAAACTAGCTGGTGAACCTGTTGACCTGCTTGTTAATGGGAAGCTTATTGCAAAGGGAGAGGTTGTTGTTATTGATGAGAATTTCGGTGTGCGTGTGACTGATATTGTAAGTCCTGCAGAGAGACTCTCAAAGCTGCAATAACATAATAAAGTATATAAATTAGTATATTTTTTAAATTTTAAAGAGACATAATAAAAAGGGATATTTTTATGGTTATTGTATATCCTACAAATATGATTATCAGTTTTCTTTCAAGAATATCACTAACAATTTTTTTTGTGTTTTCATTAATATTATGTCCCATTTCTTCCCTCTATGCAAACAGATCTGACAATAACTCTTTGAAAAGCAGTTCAAAAGTTAGTGAAAGCAAGGATACTGCGAATAGGAAAAAGAGAGGGAGTGCTTTATATAATAATAGTAGATCAGAAAAAGGAAATAGCACCGATAGTGACGAGGATAGTAAAGGAGATAAGGGTTCATTAAAAAAGGAAACAGGTCTTTATGATTATAATATCCCAACTGCAGAGGAAGAATCATATGGCTGGTTGATTTTTAAAACAATATTAATCCTTGCTGCAATTATAGCTGGTTTCTATTTATTTTTCCGTTTTGTCACAAAAAAGGCAGGGATCCCAGCACTTGGAAAAGGAATAATCCAGATTCTTTCAATTGCTCCAATTGGTCAGAATAAGTTTATTCAGATAGTAGACCTCGCAGGCAGACTGCTTGTGTTAGGTGTCTCTGATTCGAGTATTAATCTTATTATTGAGATTGAGGATAGAGATGAGGTTGATAGGATTAGGCTGCTCTGTTCCAAGTCCTCTTCAATGAAATCAGGTGGGTTTCAGGAATCTCTATCAAAACATCTTGGAAGATTGATAGGAAAATCTTTTGAACCTAACAAAGGGAAAGATGAAATATCTAGACTAATTGATGATAAAGATAATACTAGATTAGATTACCTTGTAAAACAGAAAGAAAGATTAAAAAATCTAAACTCTGAGGGATGATGAAAAGCAAAACTGTAATATTAATATTATTTTTTATAATTATCCTCAGTTATTCACTATATGCTCAGGATACTGGCGGAGTAAGGATGCCTATTCCTAAGATAACATTTGATATAAGTGAGGCAAAGACTCCGCAGGATGTTTCTTTAGGCCTTCAGGTGCTATTTCTTTTGACTGTGCTTTCAATAGCTCCTTCAATCTTAATTATGGTTACATCATTTACAAGGATAGTAATAGTACTAGATTTTATTAAAAGAGCCTTAACACTCCAGCAGATGCCTCCAAATCAGGTTATTGTAGGACTGGCAATTTTCCTTACAATATTTATAATGGCCCCTACATTTAGTGAGATAAATAAGGAGGCTTTACAGCCATATCTTGACAAAAAAATTGGACATGAGGAATTTTTTAACAGAGGACTTCAACCGCTTAGAAAATTTATGTTCAGACAGACTAGGAAGAAGGATATTGCGCTTTTTGTTGAACTGGCTGATTTAGAAAGACCAAAGAATGAAGAGGATGTAACAACCTATTGTCTTGTGCCTGCCTTTATGATTAGTGAACTAAAGCGGGCTTTTGAAATGGGTATTTATCTTTTTATACCATTTATGGTTATCGATATGATTGTTGCGAGTGTTTTGATGTCTATGGGGATGATTATGCTTCCTCCTGTTATGATATCTCTTCCATTTAAGATCATCCTATTTGTTCTGGTCGATGGCTGGAATCTTATTATTTATGAGGTTGTTCGTTCCTTTGGTTAATTAAGGGAGTATTGTTTTTCAATGTAATAACGATGAGGAATTGATTTTAATAAAAAAGATAGTTTATCACAATGATAATGAATCGTATTTAAAGAATAAGAAATATTTTGTCTGTATGTTGTTTCTACATCTGACATTTGTGGAAAGATGCAAATTATTCAATGGCAGGAGAAGACTTGTGACTGATGTAGAGGTTATTAAATTATTGAGAGAAGCGCTTATGACTATCATGATCATTTCAGCGCCAATTCTTGGTGTGGGAATGATTGTCGGACTAATTATTGCAATATTTCAAACTACTACATCGATCCAAGAGCAGACATTAACTTTTGTTCCGAAGATTGTTGCAATATTTTTTATGGTCATAGTGCTTGCTGCTTGGATTATTCACACTTTAGTGAATTATACAAAGAATACATTTATGATTATAGAGAAGATCGGTACTGGATAACATAGATGGAGTATTTTGTATATCATTTTCAGGTATTTCTGCTTATTATGATGAGAATGAATTCCATGATTGTTATTGCTCCCTTTTTTTCAAGCGGAGTAATTCCATTCAGGGTTAAGGCTTTAATATCATTTTTTATTACCCTCGTTATTTTCCCAATAGTAGCAGATAAGGGTTATACTATACCTGAAGACATGGGTAGATATGCATTGTTAATTTTGAATGAGATAGGTATTGGGCTTTATATCGGTTTTCTTGTCGCAATAATATTTACAGCTTTTCAGTTGGCTGGACAGTATTTTGCAGTACAGATTGGATTCGGGATGAGCGAGGTAATGGATCCCCTTGCTCAGATTTCAATACCAATAGTAGGACAGTTGAAAAATCTTATTGGGCTTTTGGTCTTTCTTGTGATATATGGTCATCATTTTTTAATTAAGGCTGTTTACAGGTCTTATGAACTGGCTCCGATTATTAGTCTTGATCAGAACCTGTCTCAGGGATTTGTAAAATTTCTTGTATATTCTATGAGTGGTATGTTTTTGGTTGCATTGAAGATAGCGCTTCCAGTATTAGCTACAGTTTTTCTTGTGTCTGTTTCTATGGGGATATTGGCAAAGGCTGCTCCGCAGATGAATATAATGATGCTTGGTTTTCCAATAAAGATTGTTACTGCCTTTGGCATCCTATTGTTAATTACCCCCCTTGTTGTAAGGATTATGCAGGTGTCACTTGAGAGGACATTTAAGTTTATTTCAAAGATAATTCTTTATTGGCCTGGATAATTGTGCATTTATCGATTTTAAGTTAAAGGCAGTCAGGACATAACTCGGTGAATGTTATTGTAAAATATATAGAATAGCTTAACTTAATTATTAATCATCCTTGTAGATTTTGATCAAGAAGAACGATGTCAGAACTTAATAGATCACATAAATATTTTTCAATATATGAAGAAGATTTAATCGATTTCAGGTTTGATCTTCAGATCTTTGCGGCTGAAGATGAGGGCAGAACTGAAGATCCAACTGAGAAGAAGATTCGCGAAGCAAGAGAAAAGGGACAGGTAGCAAGAACACAAGAGCTTCCTCAGGCAATTGTTGTTATATTGGGTTTTGTTGTATTTTTTTTTATGGGTTCGTTCTTTTTACATACAATTGTAAGAATAACTAGTTTTTATCTTAAATCATTCTCTGGGTTTTATATAACTGAAAAAAGTATATTAAATGAGTTATACAGACTCGTCAGTGAGATGGTAATACTGTTATGGCCAATTTTTGCTGTTGTATTAGTTGCTGCTCTTGTTGGCAATCTTATTCAGGTGGGATTTCAGGTATCTACACACCCACTTAAATGGGATTGGAAAAAGATAAAATTTGATCCTGCAACCATATTTAAAAAGATATTTTTCTCCAAGCAGGTGGGAATGAATTTGTTTAAGTCTATATTTAAAGTCGTTGCTATTGGAGTTGTTGCATACCTGATAATTAGAAATGATTACGATATTATAATGAGGACACCTGATATATCAGTTGGTCTTGCATTTAGATCAGTGTCAATAATTGCTTTTAAAGTAATTATTTGGACCTCAGTTCTTCTGTTAGTTCTTTCAATTCCTGATTATATTTTTCAAAAGAAGGAATTTATTGAGTCTTTAAAAATGACCAAGGAAGAGGTAAAAGAGGAATTAAAAGAGACCGTTGGGGATCCTTATATAAGAGCGCGCTTAAGGGAAATGCAGAGGGAGATCGTAATGAGGAATATGATCAGTGAAGTACCCAAAGCAGATGTTATTATAACAAATCCAACACATTATGCAGTTGCCCTTTTATATGACAGCATAGTAATGGACGCACCAAAGGTAATTGCAAAGGGGGTGGACAGTATGGCCCTTAGAATAATAAAAACAGCAAAGGAGAACGATATCTTTATTATTGAGAATCGTCCCATGGCTCAGGAGTTGTATCATCGCCTTAATGTTGGAGACATAATTCCTGATGAACTCTTTTATGCAGTATCATTGATATATGCAGAATTCTATAGAAAAAAGAAATTCCGTGAAGCTGTATAATATACAGCTATAGAGGATCTGTTTTATGGCGAACAAGAGTAAAATTCCCTTTTTATCGAACGAATCAATTTGGATGCAGAAGACAGACATACTATTGGGTATTGGAGTTATTACAGTAATGATAATGCTTGTAATTCCCTTGCCCACATTTATGCTCGATTTTTTTATGGCTATAAGCATTATGATCGGAATGTTAACACTCATGGTAGTGATGTTTGTTCAAAGATCCTTTGATTTTTCAATTTTCCCAACACTTCTTCTAGTCTCTACTGTATTCAGACTGGCGCTGAATGTATCCTCTACAAGACTAATACTACTGGAAGGTTCTGCATTTGATGGAAAGATCATAAGGACTTTCGGTAACTTTGTTGTAGGAGGCAATTATGTAGTTGGTTTTATAATTTTTATAATTCTTGTAGCGGTTCAGTTTATTGTAATAACAAAAGGCGCTACACGATCAGCAGAGGTTGCAGCAAGATTTACTCTTGATGCAATGCCTGGAAAGCAGATGAGCATCGATTCTGATCTTTCTAATGGCATTATCACAGAGGATGAAGCAAAGAAGAGGAGGAATGAGATTCGAAAGGAGGCTGATTTCTATGGAGCAATGGATGGAGCCTCCAAGTTCGTTCAGGGTGATGTAAAGGTTGGTATTATTATTACAATAATTAATATAATTGGCGGTTTTATAGTTGGAATGGTTATGAGAGGCGAAACCTTTGATGTCGCTCTTAAGACATATACCATCCTTACTATTGGTGACGGACTTGTTAGTCAGATACCCTCACTTTTAATAACAACTGCAACTGGTATCATTGTAACAAGGGCTGTATCTGAAGATAATCTTGGTATCGATCTATCAGAGCAACTTGGATCTCAACCAAAGGCGCTCTTTGTTACAGCTTCAGCAATTGGAGGATCTGTGCTCATACCAGGATTTCCTAAAATTTCTATGTTATTAATTGCGGCAGGTCTTGGAACCCTTGGTTATATTCTTCAACAGACTAGGGAAGAAGGACTGCAAAAGGAAAAGTTGGCAGAGGAACAAGCATCAAAGGACAGAAAACCTGAATCAGTTATCCCTCTTATCCAGGTAGACCATATAGAGGTTGAGATTGGGTACAGCTTAATTCCACTTGTAGATCCGGAACAGGGAGGGACTTTATTAGATAGAATAACTAATATAAGGCGAAGGAGTGCTTTAGATATGGGGCTTATTGTTCCGCCTATCAGGATCAGGGATAACATGGAACTGGAACCGTCTTCATATTCTATTTTAATTAAGGGTGTTGAGGTCGGATCTGGATTGCTTCAAGTTGGAAAACTAATGGCGATGAATCCTGGTGAAGTAACAGATAAAATAGAAGGGGATGAGTTTGTTGAACCTGTTTTTGGATTGGGAGCGATATGGATCGATCCTGATACCAGAGATTTGGCAGAGAGGAGAGGGTATACAGTTGTGGACTGCCCCACTGTTATAGCAACTCATCTTACAGAGATTATTAAGAGACATGCAGATGAGATAATTGGAAGACAGGAAGTTCAGCAATTAATAGATAATATAAAGAGTGATTATCCTGCAGTGGTGGATGAACTCTTTACAGAGAAGAAGATGCCCCTTGGAAAGGTGCATAAGGTGCTTCAGAATTTGCTTCGTGAAAGGGTTTCTATAAGGAATATGGTTACAATACTCGAAACTCTTGCAAGCTATTCAGAGCATACAAATGATCCCGGGCTTTTAACAGAGTACGTTAGAACTGCCCTATCCAGGCAGATATGCAAAGAATATGTTGATAAGGATCTAGTTTTCCCTGTGATTACAGTTGATCCTGAAATTGAAAATATTATAACAGCATCATTGTTTGATGACCCTATTGAAGGTATAGTTGTTGGTATGGATCCGGGTACTCATAGGATGGTAATGGATTCTCTTATAGAAGTCTATCGAAAATCTCGAAATATGGGGAATCATCCTATTTTTTTAGTATCAAGCAGAGTGAGGAGTGTTATTTTTTCTCTATTAGAGAGAGAAGTGCCTGATGCTGTTGTTTTATCATATAATGAAATAGCACCTGATATTAAGGTTGATATAACAGTATCAGCTATGCTTCAGAGGCAGGAAATATTATGATGGAGATTCCTTTTATATGGCTGTTAATTAAGGTTTTTTTTGGAGTTCATTTAGTTATATATCTTATGAAGTAGAGCTTAATAGTATTGGTTGCCAGAATAGGAATATTAGATCTGTTTTTCAGCTTTACTTCTCAATTTTTGAGGAGTTGCTTCGAATATTATATAAAGGAGAAAAGAAGTGAAATATGTGAAGATTAAGGCAAAGACATATAATGAGGCAATGATGAAGTTAAAGATGGAGTATGGAGAGGATGCGATTCCTGTAAGTCATAAGTATATCAAGGAAGGGGGTATGTTCAATTCAAAGCTATTTGCAAGAGATGTAGTAGAATTAACATCCGCCATTCCAGAAAGAAAAAAAATTATAAGGGATAAGCATATGAAGAGTAATCCTTTGGATAAGAATTCTGTAGATTTTACGATTGGTGACTCTAATGTCTCTAAAACTTCTAATAATAATTCTATACAAAGGATGTCCCATTCGATTCAGGATAATAAGATACTCGATATTTTAAATAAAGGACATAGTAATTTAAATGCGACATCAGATACATTTAAGAGCGATGTGGATATTGTTAAAAAGGATTCTATTCATTTGACTGGAGAGTTATTAAAGTCTATAGATGATAAAAAACAAAAAAGTAGCAGCGAATTACGCTCAATATTGACGCTGGAAAAGGAGTTCCATGAGATTAAGGAAACCTTAAATGCATTGTTAAATGTACAGAACAGGAATGATCTGTTTGTTTCGAAGAATGAATCAGAAGAGGATAAACTGATAGAACCATATCTCACAATCTTAAGGGATAATGAATTTGGTCGTGAGGATTGTCATTCAATCATTGAAGAGGTTAAAAACTCTGTTTGTAAGGATGATTTACGGGACAGGTATAAGATTGAAAAGACATTAAAAGATCTCTTAAAAAATAAG
>JAXHTB010000160.1:0-8311 GCA_034190185.1 Spirochaetota bacterium
TGTTAAAGAATGATTATTAGTTTCAAGTGATAAGGGGAAATATCGATACTCATGAAGCCTGAAATCAAGAATATAATTAAATATACAATTATACTAGCGGTTGTTACTTTTGCAGCTTCTTTTATTCTGTCACATGTGAATAGGATTACTTATCCTAATATTTTAAAACAGGAAAGAGAAAAACAGGAAAGAGCGCTTTCTGTTGTTTTGCCTGGTTACTCTAATATAGAGAAAAAGAAAACTTTAATTGACAATAAAGTGTATATATACTGGATCGGGGATAAGATAGAGGAAGGTAAAACAGCAAAGGGATTCGCCTTTATTACAGGCAGCTCTGGATATAGCGGATTAGTTCAAAGTATGGTTGGGATCGATGAGAATGGGATTATTCTTGGCCTCTCTATACTCCAGCAGACTGAAACACCTGGGCTAGGAGCTAGATCTGTGGAAGTTGCAACTACTGAGACTTTTTTAGGATATATCTTTGGGAGTGAGGCATCAACTAAAGATGTGTCGATTGCTCCATGGTTCCAGGAGCAGTTTAAGGGACTCAATACAACTAAAACGATTGACATTTTAAAAAGGGGTGATTGGAGTATTAAAATCAGGGATGAATTATTAAATAAGAATGCAATATCAGCTATTACTGGAGCAACTATTACGACAAGGGCAGTTAGGGACAGCATCGCTTCTGGGATTAAAGATTTACAGCGTGTAATGCTATTAGAGACTGGTAGCGCGGGGGCAGAAGAATGAATAATTTTAAGGAGATTACAAAAGGTCTATGGGAGAGGAATCCAATACTTGTACTTGGAATTGGATTATGCCCTACACTCGCTGTTACAACTTCAGTTTCCAATGCTTTATGGATGACTTTAGCTTCATCTTTTGTTCTGATAGGATCGAATATCCTTGTTTCCCTTATAAAAAATATGGTTCCTCCCCATATTCGAATCCCTATATTTATTATAATAATTGCAAGCTTTGTTATAATTGTCGAGTTGACACTTAAGGCATTTCAGCCTAATGTTTATAAAGCTCTTGGAATATTTATACCACTTATTGTAGTCAACTGTATTATACTTGGGAGAGCTGAAGAATTTGCGTCAAAGAATTCTGTATTGCTTTCCATCTATGATGGAATTGGAATGGGCTTGGGCTTTGGATTCGTTCTTTTTGTACTTGCCTTTTTTAGGGAAACACTTGGCGCAAATAAGCTTTTCGGTTTTACATTAATACCAGGGATGGAACCTGCGCTTATTATGATACTTCCACCTGGCGCTTTCTTTACTCTTGGACTGATGCTATGGGGAATGAATTCAATAAAATCAAGGAATAAGGGTTAATCAAGTGGAGATCAAGGTATTTATTGTTATATTATTGAGCACTATACTGATCAATAATTATGTATTATCACAAATGCTTGGGTTATGCCCTTTTCTAGGCGTATCAAAAAAACTTGATTCTGCACTTGGTATGGGTTTTGCAGTAATATTTGTCATGACTATGGCGTCGTTTTTTACTTTTATAATATTTAAATATCTTCTTTTACCATTTGATATTACATATCTTAGAACTATTTCCTTTATTCTTGTAATTGCATCCCTTGTTCAGCTTGTAGAGATGACTATTGAAAAGGTCTCCCCATCATTATACCAGTCTCTTGGTATATTCCTGCCTCTTATAACTACAAACTGCGCTGTTCTTGGTGTTGCAGTTCTAAATATTGAATCTGGATTTATCGATGTGAATTTTGGTATTATTAGAACAATAGTACAGGGATTTGGAGCAGGTGTAGGATTTACACTTGCCCTTCTTCTACTCGCAGGCATTAGAGAGAAGCTTGAACTCGCTGATATTCCGGAAAATTTAAAAGGCCTTCCTATTACATTCGTTATTGCTGGGCTGTTAGCTATAGCATTTCTCGGTTTTTCTGGTATGAAGGTATAAATTATTATAATACTACAGAAGTGATCATAAGTACATCCCTTATATTTGCCAATCATTTGATTATCTGCATATAAATGTTAATTTTGAGGAGACCAAACAGTGAAAGATAGTGATATATTAAAAAAAATTGATAACAGATCCACAGGTATAGGCAGTGTGCCTCATACTGATGTTGATTCAATATGCGATCTGATAATAGAGAAATCCCCGGAAATACCCTATTGGCCTCAGTTTGCAAACATTGATGCAAGAGAGAGTATGCTGTTGCAATATAGTGAGAATCTGCCATGTCTTAAACTTAATTTAGATAAAAATGATATTCTTTACAATTCTGAAGATAGAGATAAAGAGTTGTTAAAATTTTATGAGATGCTGACTTCAAATAATATTGATTATTTTAGGATCAGTCCAGATTTCGCGCGCGGGTTTTATACTCTGTTGGAGAAATTGAAACAATGTGAAAATCGTTTCATTAAAGGACAGGTTACAGGAGCTGTTACCTTTCTTTATTCAATTATTGGTGAAGAAGGCAAGTCAGTAATTTATGATGATAATTTATCAGATGCTATTATAAGGGGTCTGGCTATGAAGGCTGTTTGGCAGGCAAAGGAGATTAGGAAGTTTGGCAAGCTGCCGATTATTTTTTTTGATGAGCCTTCCCTGTCAGGTTTCGGTTCTGCATTTATGTCTCTTGAAAAGGAGACTGTTATATCAATTTTTAATAAACTGATCAGCACAGTAAGAGAACACGATGAAGCGCTCCTAGGCATTCATTGCTGTGGGAATTCAGATTGGGAGATGCTCCTTGGATCAGGAATTGATATCTTGAACTTTGATTCATATGGATATGTTGAAAATTTTGTTCTTTATCCTGCAAGTATAAAGAGCTTTCTAGAAAGAGGCGGTATTATTGCATGGGGTGCTGTGCCTACTTCTGAATATAGTGACGATATATCGTTAGATGACGTTTATATTAAACTAAAAACTGCCTTCAATAATCTGGAAGAAAAGGGTATTAAAAGAGAACTTCTTAAGTCCTCATTGTTTACGCCCTCCTGCGGACTGGGAACCCTGGATCAGGGGATTGCCAATGAAGTTATAAAACTAAACTTTGATCTTGCGCAAAGAATGAAGGACTATTGCAATTAGATTAGATTGTTTGAATATAGTATATTGAATATGGATGAAGATTAGCTAACATGAACCTTCTTGTTACAGGCGCGGCAGGATTCATCGGATCAAGAACTGCTGAAATGCTTTTGGATGATGGGAATGACGTTGTTGGTATCGATAATTTAAACGATTATTATGATATAAGGCTTAAAACCTATAGATGTGATGTATTAAAAAAGAGAAAGAATTTCAGGTTTTATCATCTTGATATTGAAGATCTGGAGGCAATGGAAAAAATTTTTTCCGATAATGAATTTGATGCAGTTATAAATCTTGCAGCAAGAGCAGGTGTCAGGTTTAGCATGGAGGATCCCTTTATTTATATGAGCACAAATGCTAATGGCACTCTGAATATACTTGAGCTTATGAGGAAATTCAATGTAAATAAGATGGTCATGGCATCAACCTCTTCTCTATATGCTGGTCAGAAACTACCCTTTAAGGAAGACCTTCCTGTAAATACTCCTATCTCTCCTTATGCAGCTTCGAAAAAATCAGCAGAGGTGATGAGCTATTCCTATCACTATCTCTTTGGAATAGATATTTCTATTTTAAGATATTTTACAGTATATGGGCCATCTGGCAGACCTGACATGAGTTATTTTAGATTTATTAAATTGATAGATGAAGGAAAACCTATTGAGCTTTTCGGAGATGGAGCCCAAAACAGAGATTTTACCTTTATCGATGATATAGCTAAAGGCACAATTAAGGCATTAAAAAAATTGGGATATGAAATTATAAATCTTGGTGGCGGGAAAAATCCAATAACAATAAATTATATGATCAGTAAGATTGAGGAATTTACCGGCCAAAAGGCAGATATTGAATATAAGCCTTTTCATAAGGCAGATATGATGGAAACCTGGGCAGATATCAACAAGGCCTGGGATGTCTTACAATGGAAACCTGAAATTGATTTTGATGAAGGTTTGAAAAGGACAGTTGATTGGTATTTTGCAAACAGATACTGGTTAAAAGATATTGACCTATAATTTATATGGGGCTGTAGCTCAGTTGGGAGAGCGCTTGAATCGCACTCAAGAGGCCGTCGGTTCGAATCCGATCAGCTCCAGGTGAGTTATAAAGGATTAATTCCTTTATTCCCATTTTCCTTAAGATTTTTACCACTCCTGGATAGCACCACAACTGAAAGTTTTTTTATACTTAAATGCTTGAAAAATTGTAGGAATGTTATAATAATTGTACAATAATTGTATAATTATTGCTAGGGAGGTATTACATGAAAAGGAAATCAGTAATATTCAGCTTTTATAGTGTAGTATTTCTATTTATATTAGCATTTGGTTTTAGCTGCAACAAAGATGAAAATAGTATTGGTGAGACTGAATTTAAGAATAATGGTCCAGCATTAAAGCGCTCTGAGTCATGTAATGATGTTGAGAGCTACTTCAAGGATACTGTAAGGTTCGATGTCAAGCGGATGTTTGAGCAAAATAATAATAGCTCCTATTGGGTAAATCAGGTAGGAGACCTTGAAGCTGACAGCGTTGTTGATGACGATGGTTCAGGGCTGGAGCACTCGGAAACGAATGTACAGGAAGCTGGAGTTGATGAGGCTGACTTTGTTAAGAGTGATGGTGAATATATATATATAGTAAGTGGAAGATATTTCCTTATATTTAAAAGCTGGCCTGCATCTGAACTTGAGGAGATATCCCGCACAAAGCTCGATGGACACCCATTGGAAATGTTCATCTCAGAAGATAAGGTAATTATTTTTTCTAATGTTTGGAATTCACAACCATCGACTCCAAAATTCGATTCCCGAGTTAATTCCTTTTTAAAGACGGTCATAATAGATGTGAGTGATACCGCAAGTCCGGTTATTGAGCGGGAAACCTACATCGAAGGGCGGTATATGTCTTCGCGTATGATTGGCAATTATGTATACGTTATTGCAAATACATATATGTCAATGTTCGACCCAAACAATTTACTGTATGCCGATGGAAATGAAATATATGATCTTGATGACATCTATTCGGAAGATAACAAAAAGGCTATGCTGGATCTGGTGGACAATGCATCGCTTGAGGAACTGCTGCCAAAATATTACGATGTTATCCATTCAAATAATGAAAGTGAGCAAAGCTCAAGTATTATATGCCCTTGCGATAATTTCTACATCCCAAACACGCTCAATGGTCGGGGTGTTATCTCGCTTATTACATTCAATCTTGATGATATTGTCAGTGAACTAAAGAGCGTTTCTATAATTTCTAATAATGGCAAGTTATACACCTCATCTAAAAATTTGTATATCGCAGCTATAAACTTTAGCCGCTGGCATGGCCCTGAATGGAATGATGGGGATTGGTCGCCAAAAACCTATCTGCATAAGTTCAGCCTTGGCGATTCTCCAAAGTACATTGCCAGCGGAGAAGTAAAAGGATTTGTTCTTAATCAGTTTTCAATGGGTGAATATAATAACTACTTCCGCATTGCAACTACCATAGAAACCAGGACAGATAATTGGAGAGATTTATCACTTTCTAATAGCATTTACATCTTAGAAGAAAATGGTTCCATCTTAAATGTTGTTAGCAAGATTGAGGATATTGCTAAGGGGGAGAGAATATATTCAGCGCGTTTTATGGGTGAAAGAGGATTTCTGGTTACATTCCGCATAATAGATCCGCTTTTTACAGTTGATCTTTCTGATCCATATAATCCTGAGATAAAGGGAGAACTTGAGATGCCTGGGTTTTCAACATATCTGCATCCTTTAGGAGAAGATCATCTTATTGGGATTGGACAGAATGCTGATGAGCAAGGTACACTTGATGGCATGCAGCTTGCTATCTATGATGTATCTGATATGTCTAATCCTATACGCACAGCTCATGAGGTTATCGGAACAGGCTGGTCAACCTTTTCTGAGGCGATGTATAATCATAAGGCATTTGTGTATTATGAGCCTATTGGCATGTTATGTATTCCTGTTAGTCATTGGGGATGGGGGGCAAGCTATGATGAATTCTTTAATGGGGCAATGTTGTTTGATGTTGATAAAACAGAGGGATTCAACCTGTTAGGGGAGATCGATCATAGTGAATTTTATTCACCAACAAGCGAAAATGATAATATATGGCGTTATTTATGGAGTTATGAATATCAGGTACGCCGTAGCATCTTTATTGGGGAAGATCTTGACTATTATCTCTTTACAATATCCGGAGCTGGTATAAAGGTGAATGATCTCGATGATCTTGACACTACTATTGCTTCATCTCCATTACCCTATGCATGGGATTATTATAGTAATTCTGTTGATTTTTAGTTTTTTCGTATATGTCAGAACTTAGACTATATACAAGTAACAGACTCGAGATTCTTATTGATGAGCTTGCTCATTTGCTTGAAGCGCCTCTTCATTCGCCAATGAGTCCTGAGGTTATCGTAACTCAGAGTCTTGGAATGAAGCGTTGGGTGTCCTTTGAGCTAGCGCATAGATTCGGCGTTTTGACAAACTGCTATTTCCCCTTTCCGAACATTATTATACAAGAAATACTGCATGCTGTTATTGATGACATCCCTGAAGAAAGATACCTTGATACAGATATTATTACATGGCGTATAATGAAGCTGCTTCCACTCTGTGTTGAACAAGTGGGTTTCGAAAACATTAGAAATTACCTTTCTCAAGATGATCGATTTTTAAAAAGTTTTCAGCTTTCATCTCAGATAGCAAATATATTTGATCAGTATTTAACATTCCGTCCTGATATGATAATGAGTTGGGAGAGGGGAGAAGGTGAAGACTGGCAGGCTAAGTTATGGCGAATGTTAATTCAGACCCTAGCAAATGGACACCCGCCAGCGCTTAGAGAGCAGTTTTTTGAAAAGATAAAGGACCCTTCAATTGTCAGCAGGACAGATCTTCCGGAAAGAATCTCAATCTTTGGAATATCCACATTGCCTATATTCCATATGGAAATAGTTACTGCAATTTCAAGATTCATTGATGTGAATATATTCTTGATGAGTCCAACGCAGATGTACTGGGCTGATATTCGTTCAGGTCATGATATTGCTAAAACGCTCAGACAAGAGAAGAACGAGTCCTATACAGTAGATGAGCTTCATCTGGAAAAGGGAAACAGCCTTCTTGCTTCAATGGGTAGGATTGGGAAAGATTTTCTTAAAGTAATTATGAAGTTTGATCCGCAGGATTATACATGCTTTGATGATCCAGGATACGACAGCCTACTTCATTCAATCCAGTCTGATATTTTAAACATGATCGACAGGGGAATTCCCACTGATGAGGATGTAAAGAAAATATTGATATCAAGTGAAATGATTCAGGAGGATAGATCTATCCGTATCAACTCTTGTCATAGCCCTATGCGTGAGGTTGAGATATTGTACGATTTTCTTCTCGATCTATTTAACAGCGATCCTAAGCTTGAACCTCGTGATGTTATTGTAATGACCCCAGATATTGAGAAATATTCTCCATTTATTCAGGCAATGTTTGGGGCTTTGTCTGATGATGAGCGAAAAATTCCCTTTTCAATAGCTGATCGGAGCATACGCAGGGAGAGCAGGATAGTAGAAACCTTCTTCTCCATACTTGATCTTTTTGACAGTAGATTTGAGGCAAGTAATGTGCTGAAGATAGTTGAGTGTGAGGATATACAGCGTCGTTTTGGGCTTGTATCTGATGATTTAAACCTTATTCGCAGGTGGGTGAGTGAAACCCGCATCTGCTGGGGTATTGAAGGCAAGTATAGATCAGATCTTGGTCTTCCTGAATTTAAAGAAAATACATGGAAAACAGGTATAGAACGTCTTCTGCTTGGATACGCCATGCCATTAGAGGAAGGCATGATGTTTAATGGGATTCTTCCATATAATAATATTGAGGGAAGAGAGTCACTTGTGCTTGGCAGATTCCTGGAGTTCTTTAATAAGCTTTCTGCTTATTCTTTATCCTTTTCAACTAGAAAGACCCTCAGTAAATGGGATAGATCCCTTATGACACTTATAGATGATTTCTTTTCTTCTGATGAAGATACAGAATCTGATGTTCAGACCTTGAGAAATGCTGTAAGCAGACTTTCAGTAATGGAGGAACAATCAGATTTTTGTGAGCTAATAGACCTTTCGCTTATTGAATCCTCCAGAAAGGATTTAACAAGCGAAAGGTCTATTAGCTCAC
>JAXHTB010000161.1:0-8292 GCA_034190185.1 Spirochaetota bacterium
ACCAATACTAAAATAACTAAACAAAGGGATTGAGTGTTCCCGGACAGCATGTAATATTATCATTTTTTTCTCCTTCAAATTAAATATATTTTGATATTGTTATTTATGATTTGCTAAAAATTGAATTTATTTATTTCTTTTTTTCTTTATTCTATTTGATAATTATATATTCATCGATTGAATAACTCAAGATTTTATTTTGAGTATTGATATTTTATATATTAATTAATATATAATAAAATTACTATATAAATCAATGTATGTAGGATTGATATATGTGTTGATTATTATCCTTTAAAGGTGAGATATATTTCTTTTTTTTTCTTATATTTAACGATTTTCTTTATTTTTTTGTTGAATTACTTTATCCTGACGCTCTTAATGGTTATGTCACTTTAACAAGTGAAAAAAAAGTTGCAGCAGCCGTTTATGTAACTGCATTTAAGAGGATATATAGAAATATATAGAAACTGAAAAATAATAAATAATAAGCTGTAGAAACAAAAATTTGGCATAATATATATGATATTGACTGATGTGTATGTCAGCTATCCTGTAGAGGGCTTTTTTACCTATAAGGCGCCTAAGGGATCTGATCTTCGTCCTGGTGTTCGTGTTAAGGTAGATTTCAACAATAGAACAACTATCGCCTTTGTTTCTAGGGTTTATTCCAAAAATGATGAAACACGTGAGCTTAAAGATATAATAAGCATTATCGATGATGAGCCAATATTCGATGAGAGATTGATTTCGCTCTCGGAATATATCGCTTCAAATTATATCTGTACAACTGGCGAAGCTCTTGCTACAGCGCTGCCTGCGGGGCAAAGGTCTTTAAATAGATATAAAAATCCATTTAGGCAGGAGGAGACAAAACCTATAGAGCTAACTTTTGAGCAGAAAGTTATATATAGGAATATTATTAAATCTGATAAAAAAGACAACCTATGTCATCTGATATATGGGGTTACTGGCAGTGGGAAAACCGAGATATATATAGAGATTGCAAGATATTTAATTAGACAAAATCGTTCGGTTATCTACCTTGTTCCGGAGATATCGCTATCATCTCAGATTTTTAAGAGGCTATATAACATCTTTGGTAATGAACTTATAATATATCACAGCAATCAGACTGCAAATCATAGATTATCAAGTTGGAAGAGATTTTATAAAGGCGATGCAAAGATTGTAATTGGTACAAGGTCTGCGGTTTTTCTACAATGTCCTGACCTTGGTCTTATAATTATTGATGAAGAGCATGACACTTCTTATAAGGAACATAGTGTCCCGAAATACAATGTGAGACGGATTGCCTTTGCAAGGGCAAGGGATGAGAATTGTTATGTTGTTATGGGTTCCGCATCGCCATCTGTAGAATCGCTTTTTGCGGCTGAAAACGGTCTTTTTCATCTACATCGACTTGAGGGTAGATTTGGAGATGCTATTCTTCCTAAGGTTGAGATAGTTAAAATAAGTCCCAAAAAACCTGCTGACATGTTTTCATCCAGGCTAAAATTATTCAGTAAAAAGGCGATTGATAAGGGCAATCAGATAATCTATCTTTTGAATAAAAGAGGATTTTCACCTGTTGTTGTATGTAACTCGTGTGGATTTACATTAGAGTGCCCTGACTGCAGTATCAGTTTGAATTACCACAATAGTGATAATATGCTCTGTCATTATTGTGGTTTTAGACGTTTGTTGCCTGAAAAATGTGAGAAGTGCAATTCGGAAGATATGGTCAAGTTGGGAACTGGGACACAAAGGTTTGAAGAAGTAATAAAAAATACATTTAGGAATGCCCGGGTTTTTCGATTGGATCAGGACAGCTCAAGAAAAAAGAGTACAATGTTCAATCTTCTTGATCAAATGAATAAAGGAGAGATAGATATTCTTCTTGGGACTCAGATGGTGGCAAAGGGATTTGATTTTAAAAATGTCTCTGTTGTAGGTGTACTGCTGGCGGACATTGGGCTCAATTTGCCAGATTTCCGAGCATCTGAGAGAACATTTGCGCTTCTCCTTCAAATGGCAGGAAGATGCGGCAGAGGTGAGATACCAGGCAGAGTGATCGTTCAGACCCTCGATCCTGATAATAAGATATTCAGTTATTTAAAGAATCACGATTACTTTTCATTTTACAGGGATGAACTTATTCTAAGAAAGATGCTGGACTACCCTCCATTTTCAAGGATTGCAAGACTCCTAGTACGCGGAAAGGATAAAGAAAAAGTTATAGAAAAAATAGATCTATTAAAAGATAAGATAAATGATAGACTAAAGGAAATTGGGGATTCTGTTAAGTTACTTGGTCCTTCTCAGGCTCCATTATCAAAAATTGCTGGTAACTACAGGCATCATATTGTATTAAAGTCCAAAAATATAAATGACTTGAAAGATGTTATTAAATCTACATATAATTGTGTTCATGGAAAGGATATATATTTAGAGATTGATATAGATCCATACGATATGTTGTAGTTTCTATAGGATTACAGGATTAAATTATAGAATTCATTAGATTTGAGTAATGGAAAGAATGCATGAAATCAAATAGATGTCTTTACAGTAGATCGCGGGAAAACAGTAAACCGCGTGAGGAATGTGGAGTTATTGGAATATATGGTCGTCAAAGGGCTGCGAACCTTGCATATCTTGGCTTGTATTCACTTCAGCATCGAGGACAGGAGTCTGCAGGAATTGCATCAAGCGATGGGGAACATATTTATCGTTATGCAGGAATGGGTCAGGTTAATGATGTCTTTGAGGAGGAGTATTTAGATAATCTTCACGGGTATATGGCAATTGGTCATAACAGGTATTCCACTACAGGTTCATCTTTTTTAAGAAATGCTCAACCCTTACGGGTTGATTCAATTTTAGGGCCTATAGTATTATCTCACAATGGGAATATTGTGAATGCTGGCGAACTTAGATTAGCCCTAGAAAAAGATGGCGCTATTTTTCAAACCTCAATAGATACTGAAGTAATTGTTCATCTTATGGCAAGATCCGGTATTAAGGATTTTCTCGATGCTTTGATCTATGCTCTTAGACAGATCAGGGGTGCTTACTCTCTGCTTATCATGAATAAAAATTATATTTTTGCTGTTAGAGATCCTTATGGATTCCGTCCCTTTGTCCTTGGTAAATTGGGTGATGCTATAGTAGTCGCATCTGAAACATGCGCCTTTGACATTATTGATGCAGAGTACCAAAGGGAGATTGAACCAGGTGAGTTGATCATGATATCTAAGTATGGAATGAGATCATATTTTCCTTTTAAAAAAGAGAAGCAATCCCTTTGTATATTTGAGTATATCTATTTTTCGAGACCTGATAGCATTATTTTTAATAATTCTGTTCATGATATGAGAGTTTCACTTGGACGGATGATGTATAAGCAGTCCCCAATTGAAGCTGATATCGTTGTTCCAATTCCAGACTCTTCTGTCTCTGCTGCTATAGGATATTCTAGAGAATCTGGGATACCTTACGAGATCGGTATGATCAGGAGTCATTATATTGGAAGGACATTTATTGAACCATCACAAAAGATTAGAGATTTTGGGGCTAAGATAAAGTATAATGTAATAAAATCAACAGTAAGCGGTAAAAGGGTAGTTGTAGTAGATGATTCCATTATGAGAGGCACAACAATGCGAAAAATCATAAAGATGTTCAGAAATGCAGGCTCAAAGGAGGTGCATATCAGGATATCAGCCCCTCCTACAAAATTCCCATGTTATTATGGAATCGATATTCCTACACATAGTGAGCTAATTGCATCATCTCATACTATAGAGGAGATAAGGAAATATCTTAGGGTTGATTCTATTGAATATATGTCGGTGGAATCTTTGCTAAATGCTGTAAATTTGCCGCAATATAAATTTTGTACAGCATGTTTTAATGGTAAATATCCAATAGAATTTGAAAGATCAGATGATTATCAAAAATATCTCTTTGAGGATGTAGCTATGAATAAATACTATTAATTTTAGAAAAAAAATATAATTTTTTAAAAAGTGGCTGGTAATCCATCCAGGCTATGTGGATAATGGATCTTTCCTTTTATGTAATATGTACTTACAAATATTTATGAATAAGATATTAAAAATACTTGACAGAAGAAGATTTCGTTATAACCATATTTTTAATTGAAGGTCCTTAGCCTAATTGGTAAGGCATCGGTCTCCAAAACCGAGGATTACAGGTTCGAGTCCTGTAGGACCTGCATATAATATAATAGCGACGTTTCTGTCGCTATTATATTATATGCAGGACAGAATTTTGACTTATTTTAAATCTCGATTTTTACTATAAGTTTTGTTATCAGCTTCTCTGCAAAGATTCGACAAGTTATTTGATGGAGGAGTTAAGTGATTGTATTTTGAAAATAGATAATAGTAATGATAATCTTTTATGATTAATTATCAGCTCGAGTCCCTTTTACAGCGAATCTGCTTTTTTTATATTCTGAATATCAATACATATTCCTCAAATTTACAATTTATAATATCCTATGACTGAGAAAACAGACATTAAGATCACAAAAAAGAAATCCTCTTCAGAGAATTCAGAAGAAATTATTGAAAATAATCATGATAAAAAAACAATGGAAAATCTGGATTTTGATGGTATAAAAAACAGAAGAAGGAGCGATAGAAGGAAGCGAGATAGAAGAAAACAGGAACTAGCTTCTGATAAAAAAACCGATGAACTAAAGCCTAAGACAACAGAAACCTATAAGGATTCCTCTATCTCATGGTATCTTGAACAGATAAATAAAATACCTCTATTAACAAGAGAGGAAGAGGATAAACTTGCACGAGCAGCCCGAGATGGTGATGAAGAGGCAAAAGAGGGGTTAATAAAGGCTAATTTAAGATTTGTTGTTACAATTGCAAAGAAATACCAGACTAGCGGCATTTCCCTGATCGATCTGATCAATGAAGGTAATCTGGGACTTATTAGGGCTGCTGAGAAATTTGATCCTGATAAGGGATTTCATTTTATTTCTTATGCTATCTGGTGGATACGTCAGGCTATACTGCTTGCCATATCACAGAAGACTTCTCTAATCAGGATTCCCCTGAATAGAACAGCAGACATTCATAGGATCGAAAAGGTACGAAGGACCCTTGAAAATCAGCTTGGAAGAGAGCCGATCCCTGCAGAGGTTGCAGAGGAACTAGATATGGATGATGAGGAGGTTAATCGTCTGAGAAATATTAAACAGGATTATGTCTCTCTCGATTCTTCTTTTGGTGAATATGACGATTCTGCAATAGTAGGCATGTTGGAGGATTCAAGAATAGAATCCCCAGACAAAAAGGTTGTTGATGAATCGCTGAGGGAGGCTCTTAACTCTGTTATGGATACACTTTCTAATTCTGAAAGGGAAATTTTAGTAATGAGATTTGGGCTTGATGGCAATAATCCAAAGTCTCTTAAAGAGATAGGTGAAAAGTTTAATCTTACAAAAGAAAGAATTCGTCAGATTGAGAAAAAGGCAATAAGACATTTACGACATCCATCAAGAAGCCAGAAACTTAAGAGTTTTCTCGGGGATTAGTCTATGATATATATAGTTCTGGGCATCGTAATCGGTTTTTTTCTAAATCTTGTTCCTTTATGGCAGCCAGGCAGCGGATGGGCTATATATCCAGAATGGCATGGGAAAATAGAATCGATTAAAAGCATCGAAATATCAAAATCTAAAAACCTCTCTAATATTAAATTACCGCCTGTAAAGGACCGATCAAATTATTTTATCTTGTCCGGGAGTGGAGAAGTTCTTTATAATAATGAGAACAATGAATATCTTGTTTCAATTAGTGGTAATGGTGAATATCTTGTAAAATATGAAAAGACTGGAAAATCGATCGAGCTTTTGAGTATTAGCGGTGAAAGGTTCTGGAAGATCGAGTCGAGAGAATACCCATATTTATCATATAATGGGAAAATTATTCTGCTTATGAATGGCGATCATACTAGTATTAGGATCCTCGATTATAATGGTAATGCTATTGGTGCAAAGATGATTGTAGGCAGATTTTGTACACAAATAACATTTTCTATGTATTCAGATTTTGCATGTATCGGTTTTCTTGATGGCAGCTATTATCTTATTAACAGTATTGGAGAAATAGTCAGTCATGGAGTTATGCCTCATGGCTCTCTTATAAAGGGGATGGCAGTTAATACAAAAGGAGACACACTAGCAATTCATTACGGTAATAATATAAGTGACTCTGTAAGTTTGATAAGACTTACAGATAATTCTGAAAACAGAATTGCTTTAAAAAATATCCATCTTACAAAGACTGCAATGCATGTTTCAGAAGCAGGACAGCTTGCAATAATCGATTATGACAGGATAATCTTGAAAAGCATCACAGACAGTATTGAGAAGAATATAAAAATTGCACCCCAAAAGGCTGGTGTATCAACATTGAATTATTTCAGCGGTCTATATGTTGTAAGCTATGCAAAAGTGGATGGAGAAGCTCAATTCATAATATTTCAGAACAATGGGACTATTCTGTATAAAAAAGTATTTGCTGAAGAGCCATTTTTAGAGTCATTTATAGATAAGTCTGTAATTTTTCTAAGAGGATCTCAAGGTCTCTTCTGCTATAGTTTTGATTTTTTAAGTAATAAATAATTTTCATTAATATATCTGCAAAATTGTCATTCCCCCTTTTACTAGCGCCGTTTAGAAGGATTTCACATTTTTTCTTTACAGTATCTACAACTCTATCCTTACGATCTATATCTATTGTTGTTTCATAGTCTTTCAGAAGTTTGAGTAAGGAATATAACCTGTATCTATCCATACCCCAATACATTTTGGATAGTTGACATGAATGACCTCCATATTTTATTACGAGCTTTTCTTTAATTAAACCTATATACTCCTTTTCTGTTATTCTAAGCCAGAGATCGTAATCCTCACATACAGGCATGCTTTCATCAAATAATCCATAGGTTTCGAATATTTCTCTTTTTATAACAACACAGGATGGACTTATAAGACAGAGTTCAAGGGACGGGAAAAAGATATCTCCTTCTTTTTTTTGATGTTTTTTCATAGGATTTACTCTGATACCGTTTCTTATCCATATTTCATCTGTTTGATTTATTGAAATATGAGGATTTTTTCTGATAAATTCGGATTGTTTTTCCAGTTTTTCTTTGATCCACACATCATCGGAGTCGAGAAATGCAAGATAAGGCGAAACAGAGTTTTTGATACCGGTATTTCTTGCACTGCTAACACCTCTATTATCCTGTTTTATATATACCAGAGAGTCTCTATATTCATACTCAATTTGAGATGTTTCATCAGTTGAACCGTCATCGACAATTAAAAGCTCAAAATCGGTAAATGTTTGGGTCAGCACAGATTCAATTGCTTTTTTTAGGGTATAATATCTATTATAAGTGGGGATTATTATTGAGAAGAATGGCATTTTATTTTTTAAAAAGAAATTTAAGAGGATGCTTTTTTAGCTCCTGTGAAATCTCATTCATTGTTTTTGCAGTTTCTCTAAAGGATGAAAGTGTAACAATTAGATCTTCCTGAGAATTAACAAGAATCTGATTGAGACTGAAAGCGCTTTCAGATAGGTTCGAGATCAGTGTTTTTAGGTTAGTCCTACTGTCAAGAGATATAGTTTTGAAAATATCTATTGTATTAGTAAGAGTAGAAAGTAGTGTATGAACATCTTCTATTATTACTTCAAGGTTAACATATTCAAGCCCTTCAATTATAGAACCGTCCTTTAGTAGATCGTTCTTAGTATCAGGATTTCTTAATTCTATAACTGTATCTCCAATGATATTTTGATTAAGAATAATTGCAGAGCAGCCTTCATAGAGATCTATATCATTTTTAACTCTCATTATGGCAAGAAAATGAAGGGCTGGTTTATACACCGGCTTGATATCTACTACTCTGCCGATTTCGTATCCCTTTATCTTGACATTGGTTCCTTTTGTTATAGATCTAATATTATCTACCTTTAGATAGATATCGATAGTTGTACTTGCTAATGAATAGCCAAGTTTAAACAAAATAGCCAACAGAAGGATAATTACAGGCACTAAAATAAATATGCCTACTCTTATTTCATTTTTTTCAAGCTTTATTTTTCCCTCTCAATTAGTATATTAATAAGATTTTTTGAACTTATATTGAACTTATAAACTATTATAAAATTGAAAACTTGGTACCTTATAAGATCATCATAGGCCCATCACGTGTCATATTATTAAATTGTA
>JAXHTB010000162.1:0-8270 GCA_034190185.1 Spirochaetota bacterium
CCTATTGTAATTACAAAATATTTTAGCTCATCTATTTCATTGTAATATATAGCAACCATAATAGGAAGGATCATAAAAAGGGCGATAATATAAAGAAGATTTGCAATAATTTTAAAAATGAGTTTATGATTCATTGTGAGATAGAAAATATTTCCTCAATTTGTGGAATAGATTCCTTAGACGCTACAATTATTACATTGTCACCAGCCTGCATAATGAAATCACCGTCAGGAATATATGTTTTATTATCCCTTGTAATAGAGACTATTAGTGTATTTTCTGGAATTTTATGTTTTTTTATAGGACTGCCACTTTTAATAATTGAATCGTCAACTGATAATTCAATAATTTCAGCTTTACCTCCAAAAATACTATGTATGCTATCTATTTTGCCTCTTCGTATTACTTTAAGTATTGTATCAACAGAGCTGTCTTTGGGGCTAACAGTTGAGTCTATTCCAAGATCAGCAGCAATTTTAAGATAGTTTGTTTTTGTGACAAGTGCAATTGTTCTTTTTACTCCCATGGTTTTAGCATAGGTTGCTGCAAGAATATTTAATTCCTGATTACGTGTGGTTGTGATCATTAGATCGTAAGAGGACAATTGTTCCTCTTCAAAAATATCCTCATCCGATATATCAGCATGTATAATTGTGGCTTCTGGAAATTTTTCAGCTATCAACTTGCAGTTTTCATAATCAGAGTCGATTATTTTAATATTGCGTTTTTGTTGGATCAAGTATCTTGCAACATAGTTACCGATCCTTCCGCATCCAACTAGTACTATATTCCTGATATGTTTTTTTGATCTTCCGATCTTAGTAAAGACTTTTTCTAGATTTTCTTCGGTAGCAAAGATATATATATTATCACCTTCTTGGATAACTATTTTCCCGGAAGGAATAATAATATTTTCCTTTCGTGATAAGCAAGCAATCAGAAATTCTTCATTAAGCTTTTTTTTTATTTCGATAAGGGATTTATCTTTAAAGAAGGAATTTCCATCAATATAGATATTTCTCATTTGGATGTCGCTTTTTTCAAAAAGCATAACATCGCTTGTGGCTCCATATTTGACTGTATTAGCAATAACTTTTGCAGCTTCAACTTCGGGATTGACTATGTAGTTAATTCCAAGGAAGGAATCTTCAAAAATTTTTGATCTAGAATAATCAAGATTACGAACTCTTGCGATTTTGTATGGCCCATCACATTCCTCAGATACTAATCCACAAGAGATCATATTTATTTCATCAGAATCTGTAACGCTAATAAAGAATTCAGCTTTATGAATGCCAGCCTCGTTCAGTATTTCGATATTATTCCCTTCGCCTTGTAGTACTGTACAATCGAGATGTGATGATGCATATTTAGCTTTTTTGAAATCCTTTTCAATTAAAACAACATCCTTTTTCGCGTTTATTAGCTGCTCAGCTATTTGAAAACCGACCTGACCTGCCCCTACAATTACTATTTTCATATTCAATTTCTTTTGAAATAGTTGTTAATAGAATTGCCTAGAAGAGTAACTTGCATTATCCCCACTCGACTTTGCAAATTCTTGCAATAGTTCTTTTTGTCTTGGGGTCAATTTTTTGGGAACCATTATGTTAACCTTAATTAATTGATCACCTTTGCCATAGGATCCAAGGAATGGTATTCCATTGCCCTTAAGTCTGAATATCTGATCGTTTTCTGTTCCGGCAGGTATTTTCATTTTTGCCTTTTTACCGGATATGGTTGGGACCTCGATTTCTCCACCAAGACATGCTAAAGGGAATGAAATATCAACAGTGCTTAGGAGATCGTTTCCATGACGTTCAAATATCTGATGTTTATTTATATGTATAAAAACATATAGATCACCCCTTGGGCCGTTATTAGCGCCCTGTTCGCCCTCTCCTGTAATCTTTAACCTAGACCCGGATTCAACGCCCTGGGGTATTTTCACTGTGATCTTTCTTTTCTTACCTATTAGACCTTTGCCATTACATGTTTTACAATGAGATGTGATTATTTTCCCTTGCCCCCTGCACTTATGGCAAGTTTGTGATACTGAAAAGAATCCCTGTGTTTGCCGGATTTGTCCTATTCCATTACAATTTGGGCATGTTATCGGATTAGAGCCAGGAGCTGCACCGCTTCCACTACATTGATTGCAGGTCTCATTTCTCGGTATATCTATTTGAAACTCTTTTCCAAAGGCTGCGTCTTCAAGAACAATTTCCAGGTTGTATTGAATATCAGAACCTTTCCTGGCTCTTTTTGATTGACTTCTTGACCCGAAGGATGAGCCAAAAAAGCTTTCAAATATATCACCAAGATCAAAATCACCAAAGATATCTGAAAAATCTGTGTATGCCCCTCTACCGAATCCTGAAAAACCTGAGACGCCATCGTGCCCAAATCTATCATATGCGGCTCTTTTTTTAGGATCACGCATTATTTCATAAGCCTCAGTGGCTTCTTTAAATTTTTCTTCTGCTTCCGCATTGCCTTTATTTTTATCAGGATGATATTTTAATGCGAGCTTTCTATAAGCTTGTTTTATTTCATCATCTGAAGCGCTTTGGGAAACTCCTAGAACTTCATAATAGTCTCTTTTATTAGCCAATTGGTTTACTTTCCTCTATGGGGGGTTTTCTTTAAATTGTTAATCTATATATTATATTGTTTAAAAATAAAAGGGTTTTCCGTCATACTTTGATGATGAAAAACCCTTAATAACACCTTCTTCAATCTAATTGTTTTTATCTTCGTCTACGACCTCGTAATCAGCATCATAAACATTGCTATCGCTCTGACTTTGTCCGCTGCTGTTTGCCTCAGGTGGGCTTTCTTCTGTAGATGTTTCCTGTCCCTGTTGTGCTTCTGCCTGCTGTGATGCAGTTTCCTGATACATCCTTTCAGCGAATTTATGAGAAGCCTGTTCAAGTTTGGTTTTTGCTTCTTTTATCGCATTTACGTCATCTAATTCCATAACCTTCTTTAGGTTACCAATTTCAGTTTCAATATTCTGTTTTTCAGCAGGATCGATCTTGTCTGCATTTTCAGAGATCAATTTTTCAATTGAATATAGTAATGTGTCTGCTTCATTTCTTGATTGAACAAGTTCGCGAATCGTTTTATCCTCTTCAGAATGGAGCTCCGCGTCTTTTATGAGTTTATTTATCTCATCATCCGATAGACCGCTTGAGGACTCGATACGAATTTTTTGCTCCTTACCAGTTCCAAGATCTTTAGCTGAAACATGTACGATTCCATTTGCGTCAATATCGAATGCAACCTCAATTTGAGGTACTCCTCTGGGAGCTGGGGGAATTCCTACAAGATCAAATCTTCCTAGTGTTCTGTTTTGGTTAGCCAGCTCTCTTTCTCCCTGCAGAACATGCACAGAAACTGCAGGTTGGTTATCTGCTGCTGTAGAGAAAATTTGACTTTTTCTTGTTGGAATTGTTGTATTCCTATCGATGAGTTTTGTCATAACACCGCCAAGGGTTTCGATTCCCAAAGAAAGAGGAGTTACGTCAAGTAAAAGAACATCATGAACATCACCGGCTAGGACTCCACCCTGAATAGCAGCGCCTACAGCAACAACTTCGTCAGGATTAACTCCCTTGTGTGGATCTTTGCCAAATATGTTCTTAACTAGATCCTGAACAGCTGGAATCCTAATCGATCCACCGACTAATATAACTTCATCAATTTCAGATGGAGAGAGACCCGCATCTTCCAGAGCTCTTATACAGGGCGTTTTGGTTGATTCTATTAAATCTTCTATAAGCTGTTCTAATTTTGCTCTGGTCATAGTTATAACCATATGTTTAGGCCCGCTCTGATCTGCTGTAAGGAATGGTATGTTGATCTCTGTTTGAAGTTTGCTAGACAGTTCGATTTTAGCTTTTTCAGCTGCTTCCTTTAGCCTCTGAAGAGCCATTTTATCTTTAGATACATCGATTCCAGTTTGCTTAAGAAATTCCTCAATTAACCAGTTCATTATCCTTTGGTCAAAGTCATCTCCACCAAGATGAGTGTTCCCATTGGTTGATTTGACTTCAAATACTCCATCTCCCAGTTCAAGAATGGAAATGTCAAAGGTCCCGCCACCAAGATCGTAAACTGCTATCTTCTCATTTTTATTTTCCTTGTCCAGGCCGTAAGCAAGAGCCGCGGCAGTAGGCTCGTTTATAATTCGCTCCACCTCCAAACCGGCAATCTTACCAGCATCCTTTGTGGCCTGTCTCTGTGCATCATTAAAGTAAGCTGGAACTGTTATTACAGCCTTTGAAACCTTTTCCCCAAGGAAGTCCTCGGCTGTTTGTTTCATCTTTTGAAGTATTCTTGCTGATATTTCCTGAGGTGTTAGATCTCCTTCTATTGTATTTACTTTAACACCACCTTTGTTATCATCGACTATTTTGAAAGAAACCATCTTTATCTCTTCACCAATCTCATTGTAGCTTCTACCCATAAATCGTTTGATAGATCTTATAGTATTCTCAGGATTAGTTATGATTTGATTTTTTGCAACTTGACCCACAAGTCTCTCACCTTTTTCAGTGAAGGCTATTATGGAGGGAGTTGTTCGTTGTCCTTCAGAATTTTGAATTACTACTGGATCGCCTCCCATCATCACTGAGACACATGAGTTGGTTGTTCCAAGGTCGATTCCGATTATTTTGCTCATATTATTACTCCTTCTTTAATATTCAATTATATCTATAGCAAATTGATTTTAATTTATTCCAGATGTTTCCTCAGTATGCTTAATTATTAAAAATTATAATTGGTGTATGTGAGTTATATTTATTAACCCTCCTTAAAAAGTTCAAAAGAGGAAAAGAAATATTTAGATAATTTTATTTGTTTTCATTTTCTATTTCTGTTTTTTCAGTCTTTGCATTATCTTGTGAGAGGTTGTTGTCATTTTCTTCATTACTAATATTATTAGTCACTTCCTCTTCTTCTGTCTCTTTTTTCTGAGGCTTTGTTACCTTCACCTTTGCGCATCTTACAACGCAGTCATCAAGCCTGAAACCTTTCTGGTGAACCTTTGTGATTGTATCACAGTTGACTTCATCGCTAGAGTCAATCTCAACTGCTTCATTAAAGTTTGGGTCAAATTCTTGATTGATGGAATCGATCTCAACGATATCATAATTTTTTAGTGTCTCTTCAATTCTATTGGATATCATTTTTATTCCGTCGATAAATGCATTATGCATTGATTCCAGTGATTCCTTGTTAGTAATATTTGAAGCTGCGTCTATGGATCGGAGGATGTCATCATTTATATTTATTATATCAAGCGCAATATCTCTAATTCCAAGTTTTCTGCTCTCTGTTTGATCTTTGATCATCCTTTTTCTTATATTCTCAAAATCGGCTTGGCGTCTTTTAAGTAAATCTGTTAGTGATTCTATCTCCTCTTTGTTTTTGCTTATTTCTTCTTCCTTTTTTGTTAGCTCTTTTTTTAATTTTTTAATATCGTCTAGATGTTTTTTATCTGATTTGGAATACTCTTTATTCAAAGAAGATTCATCCTTATGATCTTCTGTAATTTCTTCGTCTAGCTCGGGGGATACATTGTTTTGAACATCTTCATTATTGTTATTAGTTTCTGTTTTTCCCTCACTAGTTTCATCTGTTTTATCAACATTGTCATTTCCATTGATTGTTTTATTGTTGATCATAAATACTCCTGAAATTGAAAATAGGATTTTGCTCAATTGCTTGAATAATGTTAAACACCATATTCGTATAGTATTGATTATCAAAGCTTCACACCTTCTGATGATGCTTAATATATATAAAATAAACAGCAATTTACCAGCTAATATTTTGCTGAGTAAATCTATTTAGTGTTTATTAGTTAAAAAACTATTCAGATATATTTGTAAGAAGATCAGATACCATTCTTCCAGCATAGTCTACTAGGGGAACAACCTTTTCGTAATCCATTCTTGTAGGTCCTAATATAGCTACTACTCCGACATTTTTGCTGCCGATTTTGTAAGCTGAAGTTACAATGCTGCATCCTGTTATATCTACTTCATTTATTTCCTCACCGATAAGAGTGATTACTCCTTCAAAGTCTAGATTTTTTTCCATAATACTCTTTAATTTGCTCTTCTCCTCGATTATATGAAGAAGGCTATTAAGTCGTTCTGTTTCAACCATTTCTTGAATATGAAGTAAATTTTCTATTCCATCAATAAAAAGATCAGGCTCTTCATTTCGTGACAATGCTAACTCAGTAATGTCTAGGGCGATTTCATCGTTTGATCTTATACCTCTCTGCCCTCTCAGTTTATCAAAGATGCTTCCTTTTATTTCGGACAAAGAATAACCGCACAATTCACTGGTTAAATAATTTGAGCAGACAAATAGTTCATTCTTTGTAATATTAGATGAAATAATAACCTTCTTAGTGAAAATCATACCTGTTCTTGTTACAAGAATAAACAATATTTCATTGTTATCCAGATTGATAAGTTCAATATGCTTTACTACAGTAAAGTCAGGCAGTGGAGTTAGAACAACACCAGCATATCTGGAAGCGATAGATAACATTTTTGAGACTGAAAGGAACATCTTATCCAGGTGAAATTCTCTTCTGATTAGGTCGTCCTTAAATATCTCTCTGGTTCTTGTTTTCTTTGCTGATTCAAAATCATAGCTGTCTAACAGCATGTCAACATAGAATCGATATCCCTTGTCAGTTGGCACTCTGCCAGAGGAGGTGTGTGGCTGAACAAGATAACCTAAAGATTCAAGGTCAAACATAATATTTCTCATGGTTGCAGGAGAAATAGCAAATGAATATTTTTGAACAAAGGATCTGGACCCTACAGGTTTACCTGTTGATATATAATCGTAAACAATAGCCCTTAGGATGTCTGATTCTCTATCAGTTAAAGGTCTTGACATATTTCCTCATTGTTTATAATTATATTATTAGCACTCAACAACTTAGAGTGCTAATAATATAGTAAAAAAAATACTTTTCGTCAAGTGAAAAAAAAAATAAAAACAAATTTTTTCTATTCATCAATAGGACCTAAAATGATCCATCTTTCAACCATGAATGTTTCTGACAAGCAAATTGTGATTGAATAGAAATCATAATTAAAAATTAAAGGATAATAGAATCTGACTTTTGAATCACTTGTAAGTCTTTTTTGTGACACTATTCATAAAATTAAATAAATTGCTTATTATAAAGAAAAATCTTATTTTTCTTTTTTCTTTTTTTTCTCTTTTTTCTTCTCTTCGGACTCCATTCTAGCTTTAAGCGCTTCTATTGTATTTTTTAATTTGTTAGCCTCATTTGATTCACCAAATAGAATATTTATCTTTCTTAATACTGAAAGCAACTCGATCGATTTAATAATATCTCCTGGAACTTTTGTAGAAACCTCATATCTATGTTTATATTCCTTAGCTGCAGTATTCAAAGATTCCTTGCAGAGTTTCAACAGTTCCTGTCGTTCTTGATAAAATTCACTTCTTGGGTCCCTATATTTTTGAATATCTGAAAAATTCACAAAATTTTTGGATATTACTGCAATTCTACCCTGAACGTCAACAAATGACCACTTCCATTTTGATCCTTCGCCAAATTTTTCAATCAATAATGAATTAACTTTCCGGATTGATTGAATAATACTTAAGATTTTCGGTGGGTCAATATTACTTATCTTTTCAAGATGTTCTTCATTCTCTTTTAATTGTCTGTCTATATCATTCCCAACTATTTCTTCCATTAATCGAAGGATATTATAGATTTCCTTTCTGGCATTATTTAAGTATCCTTCATTCTTGATGTGCAGCATTTCAAGAGAAGCTTCACTCATATCTATATAGAGCAAAATTGATTTTATAAGCTCTAATACTATCTCAAAGTTGTAATAATTAGCAATGTTAGGCATTTTCTTTTTATTAATCTCAATATCTTTAATTTTTTTCTGTACAATATCTATTTCATTCTTGTATTCCTTGACATAATCATTATATGCTGCTTTTTCTGCCTTAGAAATAGCCATTTTAACACCTCTGATTACTATTGGTCTATGTAGTTAATTCTATTAGACAAATTGATAAGATATTTAATCTTGTAGTTTCTTGTGAAGAATTGATTTAATACAATTCTTCATAATATAATAAAAGATTGTATTATCTCTTAACAGATAAATAATGTGTAAGCTCAATCTGTTTTCAGAATTTAAATAGTGTGTTTTTTCACCACGGATTGACACGGATGAAACACC
>JAXHTB010000163.1:0-8263 GCA_034190185.1 Spirochaetota bacterium
GTCAATAAAAAAAATAATCCTTTTTTTTATCCAAATCTCAAAATTTTTCTAAAAATATTAGCCAATTCCTTTTCAAAAATATTATCAGGACTAATTCAATTCATAAATTTGTCTTGATAATGTTATATACAATTATAATATTGTAATAATTGACTTATTATTTCATTCTTACACAATTAATAATTTCAGCACATCAATAGCAATTGATTTCAATACATCTCTGATTAATAGAGCCGATATCATTCAATTATTCTCTTCTATAGGAAATACCTTTTTATCTTAGATTATTTCCTATTTATACTATATATTATTCTTCAGGAGGATCGAAATGATAATGAATAAAGATATTCTTGATCAAATAATTATAAAGCAGGGGGACATAACAGCTGAGGATGTAGATGCAATTGTAAATGCTGCAAATCCCAGCCTTCTTGGCGGTGGTGGGGTAGATGGAGCGATCCATAGAGCAGCAGGCCCGGAACTTCTAAAGGAGTGCAAAACACAGGGAGGTTGCAAGCATGGAGAAGCCAGGATTACAAAGGGTTATAATCTAAAAGCAAAGCATATAATCCATACACCAGGACCAATATATAAAAATGGAAAAATGGGGGAGAAGGAGATACTTATCAATTCCTATTACAATTCATTGAAGCTTGCAAAAGAAAACAATTTAGAATCAATAGCATTCCCTGCTATCTCAACCGGTGTTTATAGTTATCCACTGGAAGAAGCATGTCATACAGCTATAACAACTACTATTAATTTTATGGATAAAGAAGATTATCTGCTTAATGTGATCTTTGTTCTATTCGATAATAGCAATTATTCCTTATACAATAAATATTTAGAAAAACTTAAAAATGAACTATCCTGAATTACTAAAAGAAACTTCAAAAAAATATAATAGCATAGTATGCCTCGGCTTGGATCCTGTAATTGAAGATATTCCTATCAAATCAGGCAATGTAAAGGAAAAGATATTTTCCTTTTACGAATCGATATTAAATAAAATACTCCAGATAAAGGAATACCCATCGGCTGTAAAACCCAATTATGCATTTTATGCCCAATACGGCATTTCTGGATTAGATGCTCTTTTATCTATCATTAATCTTTTTAAATCAGAAGGCTTTCCAGTGATACTTGATGTTAAAAGAGGTGATATCGGCAAAACTGCAGATGCCTATTCAATAGAAGCATTCGATTTCTTTCAGGCTGACGCTGTCACACTTTCCCCGTTTTTAGGTATCGATTCAATATCCCCTTTCATAAATAATTATCCCTCAAAAGGTTATTACATTCTAAATAAGACCTCCAATAAAAGTTCAGGAGAGATCCAGGACCTCTCTGTAGATGGCGAACCTCTTTTTATTCATGTCTCAAAAAAAATAGTAGAATGGTATCATCCTGGCATTGGAGCTGTTGTCGGCGCAACTTATCCTGAGGATCTTGAAAAAATAGTAGGAATTTATAGAAAATCAGAATTTGAAATACCTCTTCTAATCCCAGGTGTAGGTTCTCAAGGGGGAGATATTGAGAGCATAATGAATATACTTAAAACATCTTCTAATATTCGAATTCATAGAATAAACTCATCAAGCGCAATAAATTATGCATATAAAAAATATACTAATATGCATTTTGCAGATGCTGCAGTATTGGCGCTTGGTAAATTAAATAACGATATCGATAAGTATATCGAAGACTAATCAGCTTATTAAAACGAAACTAATTAATAAATCTCAAAATCAGAATATCCTTTCTCCAGAAATACCCTCTGCTACATTAAAGGAATGGTCTCCTATCTTTTCAAAGCTAGTAAGCATATCAATAAAAAGAAGTCCGGAGTTAACATCACATAAACCTTCATTGAGTCTTTTAATATGCCCCTTCCTCATCTCTTTTCTAAGTTCATCAATTCTATCTTCAATAACTGAGGCCTTAGGCAGAATATTAACATGAGATTTTGAGATATTGTTAGATATCAATTCAAGGATTTCTCTCACTTTCCCAGATATTTCCAGTATTTCATTAACCGCAGTTTCGCTAAGTTCAAGTCTTGAGTCATACTTTCTGCGAATTAACTTTAAAAGAATTTCGCAATGATCGCCGATTCTCTCAAGTTCATTTACAATATGAAGCATTGATGATATCTCATGACTTTGCTCCTGAGAAATGTTGTGTTGTGATACCCTCACTAAAAAAGAAGATATCTCCTTTTCGAGAAGATCAACTGTATTTTCTTTATTCTGTATTTCTTCAACAATAGCGCCAAGTTTCTTGCAGGGATTCATAAAGACATCCATTACCTTATCAAACATTTTGATAATTAATTCTGCCATTCGATTTATCTCAAGCCGAGCCTGGTCAATATTTATTGATGGAGTTGCAAGAACAGGTGTTGATATATACTTTAGATGAAATGTTTCATCACCATCGTTATCATTTTTTTTAGGAACAAACTTAATCGTAATCCAGGTAAGAAAATGTAAGAGAGGAAGAAATATTAGAGCATTTATTACATTAAAAGCTGTATGAAAGGCAGCAAGATGATCAGCTATAGTGATCGATTTTATTGTAATATCAGAAGCAAATGGATCCCCAGGTATTATAAAATCGATCATCGGAATGAACAACCACTTAAACAAGAATAAGACCCAAATAATTCCAAAAAAGTTGAAAATCACATGTGCCATTGCGCATCTCTTTGCATTAAGTGATGCTCCAATTGATGCAAGATGAGCAGTAATAGTAGTACCAAGATTTTCCCCAAGAACTAGAGCGCAGGATGTTGGAAAATCGATTAGTCCATTAACAGCTAGAGTCATGGTCATTGCCATTGTGGCGCTGGATGACTGAAGACCCATTGTAACTAATGTTCCTATCAAAATTACAACTAATGTTGACAAAAGTGTATCTGCTTTATAGGTTGATAAGACATTGAGCACCATTTCTGAACCTCGAAGTTCTTTTACAGCGCCAGTCATAAAATTTAAACCTATAAAGAGTATACCGAAACCGAAGAGAACTTCTCCCCAATTCTTCAAATTTTCCCTTTTCTGAAATCTAAATATAAAACCTAATGCAATAGCTGGTAGAGCGAATGAAATAATCTTAATCTTAAAACCAAATACTGCAACAACCCACCCTGTTAATGTAGTCCCGATGTTAGCGCCTAACATAATACCAAGAGATTGTTGAAGATCTATTAAACCAGCATTTACAAAACTAACCAACATAACAGTTGTTGCACTTGAAGATTGAATTATCCCAGTAATTGAAGTACCTGTTAAAAGTCCTGCAATTCTGTTATCAGTTGCTTTACGCAATATATTTCTAAGACGATCACCAGTTGCAATCTGCAGCGATTCGCTTAAAACTCTCATCCCATAAAGGAATAGGCCCAGTCCTCCAAGAATTGTAACTGTAGTTAAATAACCGTTCATAAAACCTCAAATGTATATTTATTATTGTTTTCTTTATATTATGGTAATCATTATTCTTTTTCAGGTTGTAGATTATGATTCACTAAATATTTATTTAAATTATTCCAAAAGCATTCTATATTATTGTTTAAGGTCATAGTACAATTTAATGTTGATCTCCATATCTAAAGTGATATGCACTAAACCTATAATCTATAAATAGATATAGAGTTCCTTTAATCCTTAATCCTGATCTCTCTTGCTGATTCACTTATCGGAAGTGGTATATTCTCTCCTTCTTCAGCCTCAACCTGATTGCTTAGTTCTCTCGGTTTCCATCTCTTCTTTTTAGCATCGATTTCTTTATTTACCCGTTCAAGACTTGATATAATCCTGACATCCTTTGAGTCTAACTGTGCAGCTTTTTCAAGATAGTTTTTCGCTTCATCAAGATCGCCTAATTCAAGATTACAAAGTCCAAGGTAGAGGAATATAGATGATGTTTTTTCCCTCATCATAAGAGCTCTCTCTAGATACTCAAGGGCCTGCCTTGGCTGGTCATTAGAGAATAGCAGAACGCCCATCTGATATAAAACCTTTGGATTATTCTTTCTTAATTTTAATGCATGCTGTAAGTATACAAAGGATTCATCGAGTTCCTGAATGGTTATGGAAAGTATACCGAGTCTATAATTAGCATTAAAGTTATTTTTATTTATCATTAGAATTGCTTTATAGAGTTTTTTAGCATCTACCCATCTCTTATCTTTTTCATATCTTACTGCTGCATCATAATATTGCTTCTCTTTTCGGCGAAGCAATCTTATAATATAATACCTTAAATTTGCTTTCACTTCAAATCTTTCTTTCAATTTAATAAGTTCACCAATTTCTTTCTCATATTCCCTGTTATAACAGAAAAATTCAATCTTTTTAAGTGTTGAAAGATGAATTCTGCTTTCCCTTATTCGATCTACAATATCCTTTCTGAAAAGAAGATTCCCTCTTTTTCTTTCTATTAATCTAAGAACCTCGAAATTAGTAGATATATAATTTTCTATCAACTTTTGGTCAAGCTGATACAAAACTGGAGCATGTAAAAAGTAAAACTTCTTGGGGTTTTCCTTTTTAATATTAAAGACCTTTTCTTCTAAATCTGTATAAATAATGTGAGATAGCAGATGAAGATCATTATAAAAGAGCTGAAGCAATGTATCTCTGTTTTTCCATAAGAATTTTTTTAATCTAAGAATGTTTTCTCTTTTTATTGCAAAAGCATTATTATAATCTGATGTTAAAATTACTAAGTAATTTGTAAAGAGAAAACATAATCTATTTTTAAATAATCCATTCAAGTTAGTTAAGGTTGATGAAAAAAATTCTGATCTAATTTCATTGACATTTATAATCTGAACAAAAATACCATGAGCAGAGAGATTCTTTTGAATAAATGAATAATATTCCTTTGAGAATCTAAAAGGATTCATTGTTAAATCAAATAGATTTGGAATATCCACAATACAATCGAAGGGATGTTTACTTTGACGAAGATAAAAAAGAATACTTGAAGATATGGAAATGTTCGAGTCGTTCCCTGAATTTGGTAAACTTTGGAAATCAATAATCCTTTTCGGCACATAATTTAAGGAAACAGAATTTTTGTAATAATCAATTACAGGATTTCGATAGAACCTATGCATCCCATCAATAAATAATATTCTATTATGTTCTTGAATATATAGCGATAATGTAACAAGAGAACGTTGAATATTCTTCACAAAATTATTTGATGCTTTAAAAATATTATCTCCGTTTATTGATACTGAAACATCATCATTTATAAACATAGAAGAAAAATCATCTTTAATTATATTTTCAAATCCCTTTGAGCGGGGAGCATATAGATTCTTATTCAAAGATGTATTAAAGGATTTATGAAAATATAAAATAAGAGGAATTGATAATAATATATAAATTGCACATAGAACCTTTTTGTAAGCTCTTGTTTTTTCCTGAAAGAAATGTATGGCAGGAATAATGAGGTTCATAAATATTATTATATATAAAAGAATAAAATAAAGTTGATTTGTATAAGTAATAAAATTTAATATTATAATTATAGGAACAGGTAGTAATAAAACTGAGAAATCAATAATGTTAAATCTTGTGCTATGATCATAATGTGAAAGGATATGAGCAATAGTATGATATATTGAAAAACCAAATACAAGAGAAGCTGGCACAAATAGAGAGACACCTGCATAAAAAGGTAATATATTATTATATTTATATAGAAAAAAAAGACAAATCAGAAAAACAAAGGGATAAATCATCTCTGTATAAATATACCGAAAACCTCTTTTTGATACCATCCCCAAAAGGAAACCTGTAAGTATAGAAAGCAGAAAGATAATCAAACTGAAAATTTTTATATATTCTGAACTACCATAAAATTTGGATATACTTAACATACCCATGAAAAGATAAATTACAATATAGATAAAATTAAAATATTTTAAAAATAGTGACTCAATTCTCTTACTTACAGAGATTGAGTACTCTTCGTTATGATGTTTTTTCAATTCATGAGAGATAATTGGTGATGGATTATAAGGAAGCTTTATAATAAAAATCGATGGCAGGATTAATGCCAAAAGATATTGAGGAATATAAAAGGAATCGTTATAATAATACAGCACTATTGATAACGTAATTCCACTAATAATTCCTATTAGGACCAATACTATAAATGGGATTGTCCCCTTTCTATCATCGATATAATCACCGCTTGAAAGCTTTAGAAAATAATTTATTTTTATACCAGCAAAAAAAGATATAACAATAAGTGATAATGGAATATAATAAGGTGATTGAAAAAAGAGATCTATCAATAAGGTGTATTCAGAAGAAATTACTATCCCTCGGAATATAAAAAGAGAACCAGATGTAATAAACAAAAATTCACAAATTATGTATATTATTCTTGAGTTTCTAATCTTTGAAAATAGCAATCTTCCAAATAAATTGCCAAGAAAAATTGCAGCGATACCCAAAAGGAATAGTGTTACAAATACTGGTTGGTATATAAAGTGGTATTGTAATGATAAAACTGTTCCCGAGAATAAAAGAACAATAAATAATAGAGTAAAGAAGGAATTATATGTTATAATCCTTCTTTGCAAAATACTGGAATAACTGAATTCTCTTACAGACCTCATTCTCTCACTCTATTATTAAGCTGAAGTAAACAACTTAAATAAATAATAGTATAAACTATAAACAAAAGGAATTCAAAAAAAAACAACTGTTTTTTATTTATCTGCAAAATATTATAAACTCGATTATCTATTAAATCTAAGCAACAAAATTAATATTTTTATATTTGTTTTTATAAAAATGTACAAAATTATCTTAACATTTATATCTCACCGCTAATAAATACATCCTATTATTTTTGATGCTTTTTAATAGACTTGATTTCCATTACAACAAAGTTTATAATTATAAAAAATATTTTTGTTCAAATTTAAGATTGTATTCTAATGAAATGATAATAAATTAATACATTAAATTAATGAATAGGAGGGATCAATGCTAAATCACAAGATTGTATCAATATTAATATTTATAACTTTAGGATCTTTTATTTCATGTTTAACTAATAAATCGGTAAGACATTTAAAGCATAAAATACCTTCAAATTCAAGTATTGCTGTAATTGTTGACTGCCCGAATAATATTAAAAATGTTGTTTTGGCAAGATTCATGAAAAAAAGGTTTAATGTAAAAGCAATAAATGCCTCTGATTTTTATTCTATAGCAGATGTTTACGATATAAAAGATCTCAAAAAAATCTCATACAAATCCTCTCTAAAAGATACTGAAGCTCTTCTTTCAATGGAAAAAACTTATGAAAATCTCTACAAATTACATGTATACAACTTTGAGATGAATAAGGCTGAAATCTTATCTGAAATGAGGAAGAAATGGAAGGTTAAATATCTTCTACTTTTTAGTTTTCATGACTGGGAGGAAGTCAGTTGGGGAAGAGCTATCGATCTTACTACACATGAACTTATTTGGGTTGAGAATTATCCTACAAAATTTAGAGACAACCTTGAAACAGTAGTCGATCATTTTATTAGAAGTTTTAGTGGTAGTTAAATGAAATATAGGATAAACGTATTTTTTTTAATAATATTCATTTTATTTCCGATTCTTTACTGTAATGAATCAGATAAACCGATTATTGCCTTTGGATATTTAACCAATAAATCTGATAAAAAAAAATATAATTATCTGGAAACTGTGTTCCCAAATTCCTTTGCATCTTCAATTAAAACAATATTCAAGGTTCAAACCAAAACCCCGGATCAAATTGATAATTTATTAAGAAACCAAAATCAGTCATTAAAAAAAAAGTATGATCACCTGGAATTATCTTATCTTGTTAAAATGATCGGTGCAGATATTTTTGTATCTGGCAGTTTTGAGCCGCTAACAAAAAAATTGATAAAGATAACACTAGCAGTATATATTGATGGTTCCAATGAGATCTTTGAATTTACAAATATTGAGAAGATGGAGACACAAATAGCCAGTCTAATCGACAGGGTTACACTAAATGTAATAAATTATATGAGTGAAAATAATCTTTATATGAGGAATAGAATATCCCCTGGAGCAAGGCTTGCTATCCTGACTAATCTTGATGGAGAGGAGCAAAACAGATTACTATCTACATTTATGAAAAAAGGATACACTATTTCGAGTTTGCAAAATAATTATCTCATCAATCCTTTTAATAATGATAACTTCGAATTCTTCCGATTTATCAG
>JAXHTB010000164.1:0-8233 GCA_034190185.1 Spirochaetota bacterium
AAAATATTAGATAAAATTTACCTCTATTTTTGATAACAAATAGATAACGATCTTATGATCAACAACCTAATTTGATTATTACTAAAGATATTTGTAACTATAATTACAGGAAAATTACAGGAAATTAAATCAGTTATAATTTTGTAGATTATGGAAAATCGAGATAAAAACTATACTCATATAATTTAATATCTGAAATTCTACAACTTCATTAGATAGGCAATAAATGAAAGGCATAAAGCATCATTTCTTAAATTATTGATATACTAAATTGATGATGCTCAAAAAACTTTAAAGATATGAATAAAAATATAACAATTTCTTGATTTTGTAGTTTATAAAAAATATTTTGATAAAATAATATGTCAAGTTGTTTTTTTCAGGATGTACAGAAAAAGAGAGTCTCTAATATAATAAAAAAGGATATCAGTTTATTTGATATATAAATAAGTGAAAAGCACTCGTAACAGTTATATCCTAATTTCATTTAGAAGATCATCTGTGGCTTTATATGTTATTAATAATTTTCGGGGATTCAAATCTTTCTGAATAATATCGATATACCACATATCATTATCGCACTTGCCATATCTTTTTGCTATTGAGCCTACTATGTTCAAATTTTCATCATCCAGATCACCTTTAACAAAAATTACCGGCCCCCTGAAATCAGGCATAAAAATGTAATCTGCATATTCTTTAAATTGCATCAATTCCAGATTTTCATTCTCATTCCTTGAAACGATAATTTTAACATTATCATGGAGTCTATAATGCCTGCCTATAGTCAAAAGATATACATCGACCATGTTATATTCTGGATAATATTTAAACATATCTATCACCCTTTTGGCCATATTCTTATCTGTAAATTGACAACCTCCAGCAGGTGATGAGTAATCAGAAATATTATACTTATTAGCCAGCTCTATCTGTTCCTTGCGAGAGCGTCCATTGATAGCTAGAAGCTTCTCCCTGTTAACAATTCCATCATTTTCTGCCTCTGTTGGCCTTAGAAGCTTTGCAGAAAGAGGACGTAATAGATAACCTCTTAGTCCAGTTTCCTTCTCAATATGGTTAAGTGTATGCTTCATCTGTGACATAGGTCTCTGGCCCACTACTTCACCTGTTGCAACAAAAGAGGCGTTTTCCTTATGCATTATTTCTGAAGCTTTTCTTAAGAAGTATATTTTACAATCAATGCATGGATTTATCAATTTACCATATCCATGTAAAGGATTCTCAACCATCTTCATATAATCCTCAGTACATCTGAAAAATATAATTGGCAATCCGATCTGCTTTGCAAACCGTGAAGATGGAAGTTCTGCAAGATCAAAATGCGGAGAGACAAAGGGAAGAACAAAATGGACTCCAATTATCTCTATATCCTGTTCCATCAAGATCTGAGCTGCTAACAGACTGTCCAATCCTCCAGAATAGAGAAGAATACCCTTTTTATACTTCACGCTAACTCCTCGTGATATATAAGTTGAATCGATACCCTGTCACCTGCATCAACACTTGCAATCCCCTGAGGTATAATTATCAGACAATTTGCCACACTCATCGAGCTTAAGATCCCTGATCCTTGAAGACCTGTTGTTGTAACATAGAATTCTCCATCTTCTACAGTAAAGATACCCCTGATAAAATTGGTTCTATCAGGTTTTTTCCGTATATCCTCTCTGAGAATGGCGCTTACAACAGGCTTTTTTATTCTCTCAGCTCCCATCATTCTGAGAATAGCAGGCCGGACAAACTGGACAAAAGATATCATAGTAGATACAGGATTTCCTGGAAGCCCGAAAAAAAGCTTATTACCCATTGTGCCGAATATACACGGCCTTCCAGGTTTCATCCTTATCCAACTAAACATTATCTCTATTCCAAGATCAGCTATTACATCCTTGACAAAGTCGTACTTTCCCATTGACACACCGCCAGTCGTTAAGATGATATCACACTTCAAGGCTTGGATAAATTTTTCCTTAGTTTCCTCAAACGTGTCCCTAGCAATTCCAAGGTAATGAGGTATGGCGTTGTATCTCTTTAAATCTGAGTATAATGTATAAGAGTTGCTATTCCTTATCTGACCGGGACTTATATCCTCGCCAATCTCGGCTATCTCATCACCAGTTGAGATTATAGCAACATCCGGACTCCGATATACCATAACACTTTTATAATTAAGCGATGCCAAAAGCCCGATATCAGCAGACTTTAATCGCTCTCCCTTAGTTAGAACAACAGAATCCTTTCTGATATCCTCTCCGGCAAGCCTGATATTCTCTCCCTTCTTTACATCTCTGAAAATGCTAACAATATCACTCTCCTCACTAGTATACTCAACCATGATCACAGCATCTGCTCCCTTTGGAATTGGAGCGCCTGTCATTATCCTTACAGCAGTTCCGGATTTCACTATTTTATCAAGATAATCCCCCCCTGCCTGTATTTCACCAGTGACAGATAATTTTATGGGATTCTCCTTTGACGCACCTTTGGTATCTTGGGCGATTACTGCATATCCGTCCATTGCTGAATTATCTAGAGGTGGAATGTCGATATTAGAAACGATATCCTCATAAAGCGCCCTTCCGTCTGCTTCAAGTATCGATACCTTTTCTCCTGATAAAGGCTTTATCGAATTAAGAATTAGCTCAATTGCCTCTTCTACTGTTACTGTGGAATTCTCTTTCTTCACTGTCTCTCCTGTTATTTCAAGCATATTAAAGCTACTAGATCCTTACCTTAATGATATTATTTGCCAACGCCATGGATATGCTACAAAGCGAAAATTGCAGTGACTACATTTATAATATATTACAATTCTGTAAGCAACAAAGATTTATAGTATGATGAAAAAAAGCAGTGTCTGCTTCAACTGCATGTTATTGATTTGAAGGAGGAATGTTCATTTATTGATTAAGCATCAATAGCAAATACATTTCTTTAATGGTAGACAGATATTATACGTATAAATAAATATTCATTTATGAAAGTATTATTTGAGATTCAATAAAAGTTATCAATTATGAAAAGCATCATCGTAAATTGACAACACTGGAATTGAGCCGATGCACGGTGTTACTAAGAATATGCTCAATTATCATCAGAATACAACTTGGTCGTTAGTGCAAATGATAAATAATCAAAAAATATACCTATCTGAATTAAAAGAAAGATTAGGGGAAAACTAACTATCCAGGTTATTATCAGCAATATCAGCAGTATTATATAGAAGAAAAAAGTAATAACTTAATACATATAGTTTTATAGTATCTTTTTTATAAATATTTTGTGTATTTACTATTAAGTAATATATTACATTTCAGAGAATCAATTATATTACCGATATACAAAAAAAAACATAACTACTCAGCTATCTCTTAACTGCTTGAATATTTTGAATTTTTATAAAAGCATAAGAAAGGAGATAATGAAATGGAAGAGATTGAGGAAATTATAAAACACTTTTATTATCTCCATATCCCCTTTTTTTTTTACCTCATTATAAATATAGCTGAGCAGTCACAAAAAATCAATTATAAGGAACCCATGACTATTGAATTCAATACTATACCAGTATCTACGACTATACTTAATCCATTGAAGGATTTTAATGAAGATACTATTGAGATGGAGATCAGGTACGATCCTCTTCTTGGAGAAAGGTGTGATGTCTGTCATTTTGGGATTTTACCATCAGAGAGGATCGACCTTGAACCGATTATCAAAAAGTCTCTTGAAAGGCCCTGCCCATTCTGTCCCGATCTTGTTGATAAATTTACACCAAAATTCTTACAGAATATTTTTCCAGAAGGCAGGGTAAATAGAGGGGAGGCATGGCTGATCCCAAATCTATTTCCATGGACACTTCATAATCCACTTGTAGTTGTTACTTCTGACCATTTTGTAGGAATGAAAGATTTTAATACAAAAATGCTTACTGATGTATTTAAACTCTCACAGATGTACATCAACAGAATAAAAGAGACAGGAGAAGATGTAAAATATTGGTCAATCGGCTGGAATTACATGCCTCCTTCTGGTGGAAGTCAGGTGCATCCACACATCCAGGTAATGGGTCAGAACTATCCAACTCCTATGGAAGAGAAGGTAATAAATGCCACAAGAAATTATTATAATAAGCATAGCAGCGCCTACTTTGAAGATTTAATAAGGAAAGAGAAGGAATTAGGTCTACGCTATATTGGAGATACTGGAGATATATCCTGGCTTGTTAATTATGTTTCCCGTAGCTGGATCTTTGAGATATTGGCTGTTTTCCATAGAAAGAACGCGTTTAAGAATTTATCAGAAAATGAACTGAAAGATCTTTCGGAAGGTTTATTAAAGGTAATGAATTACTCTGATTCTAAGGATCTGTACAGCTTTAATCTCAATCTTTTTTCAAATAATGACAGCAACTGTGATTACTTAAATACATATGCAAGGTTTATACCTAGATTTCTCTATTCTCCAGTACAGGCAGCTGATGCTAGTATAGGGAGAATCGCTCACGACTGGTGTTTTATGTTTATCAAACCTGAAGATATATGTAAAGAAATAAGACCCTTCTTTGAGATTTAAAGAGGAAATGTTTTTATAAATTGTTATGATATATAATATTATAAACTGAAAGCATATTCCCTGTAACACTATTGATATATGCTTTCAGTTTGTTCCAAAATCGTTAAATCAGATTATTTTTTAAAGAATTTTCCTATTGCATCCATAGCATTACCCATAGTAACTGAGCCATCCATATTCAGAATATCCTGGAGTTTACCATTTACATCCTCTATAGTTACTTCCTTAGTCGGATCAAAATAAACCCCTTTAGATTCACTTATCTGTGCTTTTGCAAAATGACCAGCACCTGCAACCATGATTTGGCCAGTTTCCTTGAATTCTTCGGAGCACATAAGAGCAACAATTGGAGAAACGAATTCGGGTTTCATTACACCTAATGCCTCTTTGGGCATTATAGATTCTGTCATTCTTGAAGCAGCACCTGGTGCTATAGTATTTACTAAAATATTACTTTTTGCTCCCTCAATTTTTAGTGAATTCATTAAACCTACAAGCGCAAGTTTTGCGGTCGAATAGTTTGTTTGACCAAAATTACCGTAAAGACCTGCTGCGGATGATGTAAAAACGATTCGACCATATGCATTTTCCTTCATAATTGGCCATACTGCTTTTGAAGTAAAGTAAGAGCCATATACATGGACTTTCAACACTCCATCCCACTGCTCCTCAGTCATTTTTGCTAATGTAATGTCTCTTAGAATACCGGCATTATTGACAATTATATCAACCTTTCCAAAAGCTTTTGTAGCTGTTTCAATCATTGCATTTGCGCCATCTTGAGTGTGTACACCGTTATAATCTGCTACTGCTTCTCCACCAGCAGCTTTAATCTCGTCAACGACCACATCAGCAGGCGATTTTGACCCCTTGTCTGAACCGTCAACAGCTCCGCCAAGATCATTTACAACAAGCTTAGCTCCTCTAGATGCTAAAAGCAGCGCATGACTCCTTCCTAATCCTCTGCCAGCGCCAGTGACAATTGCAACTCTACCATCAAAAGTAATCTTCGACATAAAAAACCTCCTTTGTAATAGTTATTCATACTATAAATAGGTCTGCCATGTTTCAGTAAACTGATCCCAAAATGATTTGAAGAAAATCAATTTCCAAGATATGCGCTTTTAACGCAAAAGATAATAATTATACATTAAGCAAAAAACAAACATAAAAAATCGATCTAAATTCTGGTCCTTAGAATAAATTAACAGAATATCTATCATTTATCTTAGGATAAGTTATAAATAAGAGAAATATTGTCAATATAAAAATTCAATATTATATTCTCACTTTAGTATACTTCTTAATAGCTGTTTTAAAATATCGAATTTAATTATCCTTCTTGCTGGTTTTAGTTGTTTTATTCATTAATTCAATAAATATTTTATTCATTCCAATCCTATTGAGTATATTTTTTTCATTCCCATGCAAATTGAAAGTACATTCAGAAATAAGATATAAATAATAGTAGAATAACTTTGAAGGATTTTAAGTAACTTTTTAAACTAAAAAATATCCTTTTCGTTGACTTACAGATGTAATAAGAATAAAATTGATAATTCGAGGATGCCTTTCTTTCTATCATATTTTTTAGGAGGTTTTTATATAATGTGTGGAATAATAGGATATATAGGGAATCAACCTGCCGCTAATATCTTAATCAATGGATTAAAGAGGTTGGAGTATCGTGGATATGACTCATCAGGTATTGCAATGGTAAACAGTGATCTATATATCTGTAAACAGGCTGGAAAAATTTCCCAACTTGAATCGATCATAGATATTGATAATTTAAACGATTACCATACAGGAATTGGACATACAAGATGGGCCACACATGGATGCCCCAATGATATTAATGCGCACCCACATAATGATTGTCATAATGAGATCGCAATTGTGCATAATGGAATAATTGAGAATTACTCTGTTATTAAAAAAATGCTAATCTCTTATGGACATACTCTAAAGAGTGATACTGATACAGAAGTAATTGTTCATTTGATTGAGTATTTCTATCAAAAATATCCGTTATTAGAATCGGTAAAACGCGCAATACTACATTTAGAAGGCACACTCGGTCTAGTTGTGATATCAAGTAAAGAACCTGACAAGTTAATCGCAGTTAGGAATGGAAGTCCCCTTATACTAGGTATTGGGAATAATGAAATGATAATAGCATCTGATGCTAGTGCAATAGTTGAGCATACACAAAAGGTAATTTATCTTGAAGACGAGGAGATGATCGAAATTAGCGGCGCTAGTTTTAAAACCTATGATCTTGAACATAGAACAATAAAGAAAGAAATTGAAGATGTTGAATGGGATATTGAATCCATTGGGAAACAGGGATTTGAACATTATATGCTAAAAGAGATATATGAACAACCTGAGACAATTACTAATGCATTCAGAGGAAGAGTCATTCCAGACTTGGGATCTATAAGACTGGATGGATTGCAATTTTCTGACAAAGAGTTAAATAATATAAAAAGAATAATTATAATTGCATGCGGCACTTCATGGCATGCAGCGCTCATCGGTGAATACCTATTAGAGGAATATGCTAGGATTTCTGTTGAGGTTGAATACGCATCAGAATTCAGATATCGAAAACCGATATTAGAAGAAGACAGCATTATATTGGTTATTAGCCAGTCTGGTGAAACCGCAGATACACTTGCAGCACTTCGTGAGGCCAAGTCTAGAGGAGTAAAAGTCTTAGGAATTACTAATGTAGTAGGTAGCACAATAGCGCGAGAAACTGATGGGGGAATATATATACATGCAGGGCCAGAGATCGGTGTAGCCTCCACTAAGGCTTTTACATCTCAAGTTTCAGTCCTGATCCTGCTTACATTACTTCTTGCCAGAAGAAGAGAAATGATATCAGAAGAAGTAAAGGAATATATCAATCATTTACAACAAATTCCTGATAAGGTAAAAGCAGTGCTGAATAAAGATGCTTACATTCGTGAGATAGCAGAACAGTTTAAGGATAGCAGCAATTTTCTCTATCTTGGCAGAGGTGTTCAATTTCCTGTTGCGCTTGAAGGAGCTTTAAAACTGAAAGAGATATCATACCTTCATGCAGAGGGCTATCCTGCAGCTGAGATGAAACATGGTCCAATTGCCTTAATAGATGAGAATATGCCTGTTGTATTTATTGCTCCAAGAGATGAAGTATACTCAAAGGTTATTAGTAATATGGAAGAGGTTAAGGCGCGAAATGGAAAAATTATTGCAGTCGCCTTTGAAGGAGATGAAGAGGTTAAGAAATACTCGGATCATGTAATATATGTCCCTGGAGTTAGAAAAATATTAGCGCCTCTAATAACTGTAATACCATTACAGTTATTGGCTTATCATATAGCAGTCTTAAGGGGTTGCAATGTTGATCAGCCCAGAAACCTTGCTAAAAGTGTCACAGTTGAATAGATAAACTATTTAGATACGATCAAAAATAGATTCTGCCAATCCTGTGCATAGAGAATTTTTTTACACTTTTACTAATATAAATTAGCTTTATATGCCACCGATATAGCTGAGTAGTTACCTTATTTATTTCACTTCTTCTTAAGGATAAAATCATCAATGCAATTTTTTTAACTTAACCTGATTATAAGTAAGGTGTCAC
>JAXHTB010000165.1:0-8156 GCA_034190185.1 Spirochaetota bacterium
TCTTCTGTAATAGTGGCGCCGCAAAGATTTGCTAAATTCTCCATCATCTTTACGCTATATATTGGCATAATACCTGGAATTATAGGGACATAAATGCCGGCATTGTGACAGCGCTCAAGAAAATTATAAAAATATATATTATCATAAAAATAGTTGCAAATAGCAAATTCAGCGCCGTTTTCCAGTTTCAGTTTTAAATACTCAAGGTCTTTCTCTTTATTTTCTGCCTCAACATGCCCTTCTGGGTAACATGCAGCTCCAAGACAGAAGTTATATTTTGATCTTACAAATTTTATAAGATCAGATGCATAAGCAAAGCTCTCAGGGTGAGGTTTGAAATTATCCTCTTCACGAGGTGGATCACCTCTAACAATAAGTATATTCTCAAGTCCTAAGTCTTTATAACTATCTAAAACTGAAATAATTTCATTTGGTCCAAGTCCATAACCTGCAAAATAAGCAATTACATCAATACCCTTTTCTTTTATTAGCTTTTCTATAAGTTGCCGTGAACCCTCGCGCGTGGAACCGCCTGCGCCAAAGGTGACAGAAACAAATTCAGGTTTCAAAGCAGCTAATTCATCGAGAATATTGTTAAAAGACTCGGATGCTTTTGCTGATCTGGGTGGAAACAATTCAAAGGATAAAGTAGGTTTATTTCCTGACTTCCATAGATCTATTGCATTCATTAGTATTCTCCAAAAATTCAGAACTATAATAAAAATATATATCGATATAAATTGATGTTTTAATAGAATTTAATTCGTTAAATTGTATAAATTAGAATCCCAGATCTTCGCCAACTATTATGATATTTATGTCGGAAAAGAATGGTTTTCTCTCAAGAATTACTGTTACCCTGCATGCACGCATAGGAGAATTGCAATCAACGCAAATTCCCGCGGTACCGCAGGGTATATCCAATCCCATATCCTTTACTACTTGTGGTGTCGCAACATCCTTAATTCTACTTATGGCGCTATGAGTATCTTTAACAATCTTATTAACTCCAGCAACAACGATTACTTTGCCGGGGCCAAACATCATTGCTCCGACACGGTTTCCTGCACCATCTGTATTTACTAGCATCCCGTCCAGTGTGATTGCATTTGAACTTGTGATAAAAATATCGCAAGTTAAATGATTCTTTCGTATTTCTATCACATCCTCTGGCGATAAACCTGCCTTCCAGTGATCATAAGTTATATTGCCCTTTTTTTCAAGTTCATCAAGAATTCCCAGTTCTCTAATAGTCATAGAGCCGCCTGCTCCTACCTTTGCTTCTTCAGGTATCATTGCGAGAATTTTCTCAGCAGCAGCTTTTTTATCAGGCACATAAGATGCATTAAACGCATTTTTATTTAATGCATCAACTGCCTTCATAGCTCTTTTCTCATGCAACCAGTTTTTAGTTACTGCCATGTTCTTTAAGCGCTCAAAATATGGATTTTCGCTGTTACTATTACCCATATTATCGTACCTCCATAATAAAATTGTATATTATAACAAATAAAGATAGTGATAATAATCATAAAAATTACAAGCATAAAAAAAATGTTTATTAACTATATACTTTATAGATCTGTACAAATATATACATATAATAATATCATTTTACATTAAAAAATCTTATCTTGCATCTGTGTATTCTCAAATCTATGCAAAGTAATAATTATTGAGTTGCCATTATAATAATTTTATAAAAGATCCTTAAGGTCAAATCTGTTTGTAGCCGTATCTAAGAGCCTCAATATTTATTGGAATCAATTTTTCTTTTTTGCCTTCCTTAAGCATATCTCCAAGTGTAGATTCCACAACATCCAAAGGCAGAGCCTTGCTCTCTGATAAGTAGGCTCCAAAAAGAATCAGATTTGCAACCTGAATTGAGCCCATATCCTGAGCCATCTTTGTTGAGGGCAAAGAAATTTGTCTAACATCATCTCTCTTGATTTTTCTCTCAATTAAAGTGCTGTCAGATACTAATAATCCATTGCTAAATACTGAGTCCTCGTATAAGTCAAGCGAAGGTTCGTCAAGCACAAAGAGTGTCTCAGTCATTGATATTATTGGCGAGAGAATCTCCTCATCCGATAAGATTATACAGCAATATACCTTTCCCCCTCGCTGCCACGTCTCGTAAGTAGGAAACCAGCTTACATTATTATAAACTGATAAACCTGCTTTAGCCATAAGTAAACCTATTGTTAAGACTCCTTGTCCCCCAAAGCCAGCCATAGCCACTTCAATATTTGAAATTTTATTGTTCACAATATTTCCTCCTGTATTCAGACAGTTAAATAAAGATATTAGTTTAACAAAATCAGTTAAAGAAAGGATCTTATTTTTTCAAGAACCAGATCGGGAAGAATCATTCCACTGCCTGTAGGTAGATGTCGATCAAGGAATCCAATGAAATGAACCTCTGCTTTTTCACATACAGCTAACCTTACATCCTCAAGCATCTGTCCCATGCTATCCTCAACTACAATAATACTCTTAACCTTTTCAGCGTGCATTCTTATTATTTCTGTTGGGAAGGGCCACAGGGTAATCGGACGTATCATCCCTACCTTTAATCCCAGTTTGCGGGCTTCCGATTGCGCTCTGGAAGCGACCCTTGCAACTGAACCGTAAGCAATCAGAATGGTCTCTGCGTCATCTAAATCTTTCATCTGACAGCGAACCTCGGTTTTTTTTATTTCATCATATTTATTAAAGTACCTCTCCATATTACTTTTGTATGTATCGCCTGTAAGCATTCCGAGAATCCCGGGTGAATTATGCAGAAATGTCCGTTGCATACCTCTATCCCTGCATCCCCTTGCTGCCCAATCCTTTTTTGGAAGATCTTCAAATTTCAATGTCTTTAATTCCAGACTCTCCATCATTTGTCCCAGAATACCATCTGTCAGCACAACCACAGGATGCCTATATTTATCTGCAAGATAAAATGCCAGTTGGATGATTTCAAAGGTCTCCTGAACAGAAAATGGAGCAAGCACAATATTATAAAAGTCGCCATGTGATCCCCTTGTAGCTAATAAATAATCCATTTGCGCATGCTGGGTGCTTCCAGCGCCGGGTCCGCCTCGTTGAACATCAACTATAACGCATGGAACCTCCATTGCAGCAATAGCTGATAATCCCTCCTGCATCAAGCTATAAGCAGTGCTGGAAGTGGATGTCATAACTCTAACACCTGTAGCTGCAGCCCCGCAAAGCATATTGATTGATGATACTTCACTATCAGCCTGAACAAAGGTTTTCCCCAGTTTGGGGAACTCCCTTGCAAAAAACTCGATTACCTCATTTTGAGGAGTAATCGGATATCCGAAATAATGTGTGCAATCTGCATAAATTGCGCCGTATCCGATAGACTCGTTGCCGCTAACTAATATTTTTTTCTCCATAATATTACCTTCCTTAATATGAATATATGGCAAAGGTAATAAATTAATATTTTAATTCATTACCAAATTCTTTCTGCCTGTTTATCCATTATTTAATTGGCTGAAGTCTCGCCGTGCTTATATATACTGATTGCTATATTTGGACAAAGCTTCCCGCATGCACTACAGCCTGTGCAATTCTCATCATTGAATAAGGGATATCTGAAACCCTTAGTGTTTAACTGGTCTCCCATGGAGAGGCATTCCTTTGGACAGAAATAAATACAAAGTTCGCATCCCTTACACCATTCTTCATTTATTTGTAGTTCTATCATATTTTTTCTCCTTCAATTTTCGAAGCATATATAAAATTATTTATATTTATATAGTAGTATATATATGAATTTAGCGCCCTTCGGGCGGGCTTTAAAGAGCTGAAACAAAGGTGACAAGAAAATTTACAAGATATGAAGATAATATTAAATAATTCAATCTTCCTTTCTCTATTATCCTCCTTATCTCTTTTCTTACATATTTTTATCTTAAAACTGTACAAAAACTAAATAATACAAATTCCTATACTAGTAATTTAGTTTGTCTTTAAAGAATAACCCTCGCAGGGTGTATCTATATTTTTAAACTCACCAAGAGGGAATTCGTTGATCATATGTTCTTTTATCCACTCTATTGACTTGATGGGGCTGAGCTTCATACTAGGAGGGCATGCTGATAAAATCTCAACTATACTTAGCCCTATCCCGTCTATCTGTTTCTGAAATGCAGTTTTTACTGATTTCTTGGTTTTAATAAAATCGGACATGCTTGTTAAAGCGCATCTGGCAGAGTATGCAACACCAGGAAAAGTAGCCATAAGTTCTGCAACATGAAGAGGATAACCTGTAATATTCTTATCTCTTCCCTCTGGACTTGTAGTTGTTTTTTGTCCCAACAATGTAGTTGGAGCCATCTGACCTCCGGTAGTTCCATAGGCTGAGTTATTGCAGAATATAATTGTAAGTTTTTCGCCACGGCTGGCGGCATTTACAATATCACCAGCGCCAATTGATGCAAGATCACCATCGCCTTGAATTGTAAACACAATTTTTTCGTGGTTTAACCCTCTTTTGACACCAGTTCCTACACCAGGTGCGCGGCCGTGCAAAGCTTGAACACAATCTACATTCATGTTGAATAACATCATTGCATGACATCCGACTCCAGCAATAGAAACTACATCACCCTGAATTCCTAATTCGTCTATAACCTCGCAAACTATTCGACCGATAATACCGTGTTGACATCCTGGACATAGCATTGACTCTACATCCATTCGGGATACAGGCCTTTCACACAAAACCTTTTTTGATTCTGTTTTGCTCATCTTATAAAATCCCCCATATATAATAGTATCATACCGAAATTATACAATTGTTGTAAAATCAGGATATGTTAAAACATGTCACATGCCCTAGACTGGACAGAGATTATAGTTGCTGTTATTTTATTAGAAATGTATTTATTACTGAAAAATAAATAATGATAATAAAATGAAAAAATAATGTATTAAGAAAATAAAAGAAAAGAATTGAATATAACTTATAATTAATTGAAATGAAATCTGAGATAGGCGCCATTAGTGCTAATTAGCCAAGAATCAATATACTGGCAAAGGGGGCTTCTTGGCTTTTTGTTCTCATCCTGATCATCTAAGTTATTATAAATGAGAAAAAGGTTAGCGCCTGTGTTCGTAAGTGTAAATGCTGCTAATGACAGGATATAGATAGCTGTCATGAATCCTTGAATCTTAATTATTAACCAATATCAGATAGTATTAAGAAAAACTATATGATATTCAAAATTTAATACTAAATTATTTAATAAGTATCCCTTCCGAATTGTACACCTTTATCAAATGCTTTAAGATTGACCTTAAGAAGATCTTCTCGTGCAATGAATCTTTGTTCTAGTTCAGCTTTAACAAGTTCCTGAGGCAGGATATTTGTAACTCCTATGTATACCCCAAGATAGATAATATTTATCACTTTGGGATTCCCGATCTCAGAAGCAATTTTAATTCCAGGCACAAGAATTGTTTTAATATCTCTTTGGGCAATATCTTCTTTTCCATCTTCTGCTTCCATTATAAGCAGTCCGCCGTCTTTAATCCTATCAATTAATGTGTCCAATTGAATATTATTCATCACAACTGCTGTTTCTACAATTTTAACTAATTGTGAGTATATCATTTTGTCTGAAAAGCATACAAGACAATCTGCCGGAGCATTTCTTCTAGATGTTGTAATATTAGGATACCATGTTACATTTTTATATTTTTTCATTGCTGCCTGTGCCAGCATTTGGCCAGATGTTAATGCGCCCATACCTCCCACACCAGCAAATATTATATTATGTCTATCAGTATTCATCGATTCCTCCAGTAAAATAAAGCGGTTTTCCCCGCGTCCTATCTAAGATCATCCACGTTTTTAAATTCTCCAAGGGGATACTGTTTTGTTAGTTCTTCATCTATCCACTTAAGGCACTCTATTGGCGGTTTGCCCCAGTTCGAAGGGCAGGCCGATAATATCTCAACAAAGGAAAAACCTATATCGTCTATCTGCTTTTTAAGCGCAGTTTTTATATATTTCTTTGTCTTGTTATAATTTGAAGGATTGGTTAATGAACCTCTTGCAGAATAGGCAGTTCCTCCAAGTCCTGCTATAAGTTCTGCAGCATTTATTGGAAAACCTTCCTGATTCCCCCCTCTGCCATCAGGAGAGGTTGTTGTCCTTTGTCCAATTACAGTAGTGGGGGCCATCTGACCTCCTGTAGTTCCGTAGTTTGCATTATTTACCATAAACACTGTGATTCTTTCTGCGCGCGCTGCTGCCTGGATCAAGCTCTCAGTGCCGATAGCTATAGCATCTCCATCTCCCTGATATGTAATAATAACTGTATCTTTATCTACAAGTCTTTTCATGGCGCTGGCAATGTCCGGAGCTCTTCCGTGTGGAACAGGTCCTATTGCATCAAGATCGCTAATGAATGCATTTATAGTGCCACATGTTACTCCGCCTAACCAAATAGTGTTATCCTCAAGTTTCATATCCTCTAAGGATTCCCATATGATTCTGGCTGAACTTCCATGCTGACATCCTTGACAAAAGGAAAGTGGCACAGGGACATTGATCTTAATACTCGGTGTGCCGGCTACTAAATTCTTATTTTCAGTCATTTTGTAAACCTCAAATATTATTATCTATATATATAAATTCTGTTATATGTTATCTGATATATTTTGAAGACACAATTAACCTATCATCTTTTGTATCTTTTCCAGAACTTTTTCAGGAAAGATGGCTCCTCCTTCCATAGGTTCGTGTCTGTCCAGACAGCTTACTATATCTATCTCGGTATGGTCACCGCAGGCAAGCTTTACATCTAAAAGCATTTGTCCTAATGAATCCTCAACTACAAGCATCTTTTTACCTAGCTTAGCCTGTTTTTTTATAATCTCCTCCGGGAATGGCCAAACAGTAATAGGACGAATAATTCCAACCTTCAATCCCAATTCTCTTGCCTGCCACATGGCCTCAAGGGATACACGCGCGGAGTAGCCATATGCAACTATTATTAGATCAGCATCATCAAGATTTTCCGATTCATAACGAACTTCATCCTTTGCCATCTGGTTAAATTTATCATTTAGTGTATTTAAAAGCGCCAGAAAGGTCGGATTCTTTTCTGTAGGGAACAGTCCCTGTCCGCAGGTAAGCAATCTTCTTTTTTTATCTTTCTGTTTGCCTTTGCCTCTTAGGGCCCAATCTTTATAAGGAAGTTTTTCAAACTCAAGTTTTCTTATTTCGATCGGCTCAAGGGTAGTGCCGATTATCCCGTCACTAAGAACAATTGCAGGATTACAATACTTGTCAGCCAGATGGAATGCAAGCTGTACAAGGTCGTGAGCCTCCTGAGCGGAGTATGGCGCTAATACAATATTCTTATATCCGCCTTGTCCACCGCCCAGAGTAACGCTGGAATAGTCCATCTGTCCATGTCTGGTTGTTCCCTGACCCGGAGCGCCTCTTTGGACATGCACAATCACGCATGGCACCTCTGTGTTTACCATGTGAGACATGGTCTCCTGCATAAGAGCCCAGCCGGGACTGGAGGTTGATGTTATCACCCTTTTCCCAACTGTAGCGCCTCCATACAGCCAGTTAATTGATGCAACCTCAGATGCAGTTTGAGCGAAAACCCTACCTCTTTTTGGGAATTCCTTAGCAAACCACTCTGTAATATTGTTTTGCGGTGTGATGGGATATCCAAAAAAAGCATCGCAGTCTGCTGCTAAGGCCCCCCATCCTACTGCTTCATTTCCATCAATAAAAATAATCTCATTCATTTATATATTTTCTCCTTCTTAAGCGATCTTATAGACTTCAATTGCAAAATGCGGGCACATCCTGACGCATGATGCGCAAGCATTACATGATTCAGGATCGCTAAATCTGGCAATATGCAGCCCCTGCGAGGTGTATTGGTCCTGGGGTATACTTAAAGATTTATTCGGACAATATTCAACGCAATATCCGCATCCCATGCATAGATCCTCAATGATATTTACACTTCCCTTAGCCATATTATCTCCTTTTCAGATGTTAAATTCAAAATAGGACTTGCAAAAATATATTATGTTTACTGATAATTGCTAAATTGTTTATAGGGAAACTAAAGTACTTTATAATTTTACTCTTTTCCTATTTG
>JAXHTB010000166.1:0-8148 GCA_034190185.1 Spirochaetota bacterium
ATCATATCAAGCTGAAAAAATCTATAACTTAACTATAATGAAAAAAGAATACCGAAAAAAAATTACATCTATATATAATAATATTCCTATAATAATGGCATTATTTATTACTTCATTATTCCTATTCATTAATATAGCCAATGCACAAATAGAGGGAAGAAGCTCAAATCCATCACCAAAAATGGAAAACTCTAAAAACAATCCATCTGCTAATCCAAAAAATAGAACTAACGCAGGAGAGGAAATCGATAAATTAAAAAATGAGATTGAAATATTAAAAAAAAAGATAGACCAAATAAGCGCCTTAGAGATAGGCGGTTTCTTTGATGTAAGTATATCAAACTATAAGAATAAGCCGAATATCTTTGCAATAGGCGATTTTGAACTTGATATTAGACATGTATATAAAGAAAATCTTCAGGTCGCTGCAGCACTTGTTTTTCATGAAGGTGCAGAGCTTAAAGTCGGTTTTATTGACTATCATATATTTGGCAGCGCAATTTCACCAAGAGGAAGACTCTTTGAAGATGATGGACTTCATATTCAGATTGGGAAATTCGATGTACCATTCGGCAATGACTGGCAGAATTACCCATCAATAAACAGAATTTCTGTAACCCCCCCACTGACTACAGAAATGGTTATGGAAGGTGGATATAATGATGAAGGAATAAGGATACTTTTCAACCTTGTTTCAATAAATGCTACAATATTTATGCTCGATGGTATAGAAGAAAAGTACTCCTACGGCGGAAATTCCTTTGGAGGCAGAATTGGGCTTACCCCCTTTAACAATCCATATATGCTAAGTCAGAGATCAATACCTGTATTTGAGATGGGGTTTTCTTATATTCATGATATCGACAGCAGTGGATATATAGCAGAAAGGGTATATGCGTTTGATTTTGAAAGTAAAATCGATCCAATGATCTTGCGAGGTGAATACTATTACAGGGACAAAAGCGCAGGTATTATTTTTGACGGATATCATATAACTTGCGCTTTCGATTTTAAGAACTTATTCAGCTTTCCTCTGATCTTCTTTTGTAGATATGATCATTTCAAAATGGAAAACTACGTCCCAGATAGCGATAACGATATTATACCCACCGAAGATTCAGATAAAAATGATGATAAATTGAGCAGAATAACGGCTGGGGTAAATATAAATATATCTGATATATCCTTTCTTAAGTTAGAGTATCAACACTTTATTCAGACCTATGAGGATTACAGAAAAGACGCGTATTATAGTGAATACTTGTACTATATTCAACTAGTAATAACCTTCTAAATCGGAGTGTATAATGCATTTTATTAGTAAAATAATTATTTCATTATTATTTATTATAATCTATTATCTTGCAGAAGCATATGACATTGAGACAGTAAAGATAATGCCCTTTGTTTCATCAAGATCCTACTGTACTAAATGCCATAAACAGACTAATCTGAAAAAAGATAAGGAAAACCGATTACTCACTTGTGACAATTTATGTCTGACATGTCACAAGGACAGAAATCGTCATCATAGAGTAGGATTGATCATAAAGGATATAATACCCAAAGAATTTTATTTAACAAAGAATAATAAAATTGCTTGTTATACTTGTCATAATTTGAATATAAAAAGATTTGATAGTTTATCTTGGAGAGCTGAAAGTCTTTTTGAAAGTATCTTTAGAATAAAATCAAAATACAAGACATTTTACCTAAGCATGAGAAATAATAATGGACAACTATGTAAAAAATGTCATTAAGGAGTTAACATGAAGAAAGGAATGAAAAAGGATGTAGAAAACAGAAGAAAAATCGTGCTCATAAACAGAAATTTCCAATATCGTATGATCAGCAAATTTATTGTTGTTAACATCATAATAATGGCGATCTTTGGATGTTTTATGTACCTCTTTTTGAATAGCGAGATAGAATCAAACCTTCTTTCAGCACATGTTACATATAGAAACGTCCAGGATATGCTGTTCCCAATTATATTAACGTTATCAATAATAAATATTATATTCTCATCAATAATTATTGGAGCCTTTGTTCTGTATGCATCCTTCAGAATTGCAGGCCCCTTATTCAGATTCAATCAGGCGCTGCTCGAAATGTGCCAAAAAAATCTTAGGCCTTTTGCATCAGTCAGGAAGGGGGATCAGCTATATGAATGTTCCTCCTCACTAAAAAGCATGTCTAGTATCATTGCCGATGATTTTAGTAACATAAAGACAATAATTGATGAAATAAACGATATCTCAAAAAAAAATACAGATAATGATATACTCACTATCAAAGTCAATGAACTTGAAAAAATCCTAAATCAATATAAGTTTTAAGGAAAACCATAAGCATCAACTCATAAAAAGATGAAAGACCAACACAAAAATATTGACACATAACATAATAACTCTTAATATGGAAATATCATTAGGCATTCAAGGAGTGAATCACGTATATCCATATAGCAAGAAAGTGTGAAACCCATTTCCCATGATAAGAGGATTACATAGAAAAAATCGTCGTTGAAGTCAAAGATCAACAGAAAGCTAAAATGTTGTTTGAGTTACTTACTGCATTGGATTTTGCCAATATTGTCAAGACAAGTAAGCATAAAGACAATCAAACAAGACAATCTGAACAATCAACAAATTTTTTCTCATTTGCCGGTTCGTGGGTGGACAGAGACATTAGTCTTCAATCCATTCGTTAAAAAGCCTGGCCAGGACACAACTTATTATCCTGTGCGATATAGATGTTCTCATCGAGTTTTACAAAAACAATCCATAGGTTATCCGGGAACTTCGCCACATAGGGCAGCCTAATCTCGTAATTAGTATTAGTGCAATAACTCAGGCTGAACTATATTTGGAGTATTGAATAAACCGGAATTGGAGAAGATCAAACAACATCTTTCAGGAGCCTACTGCATTCCTCTTGACATGACAATTTCAAACAGATTTCTTTACCTGATGGAAACATATTCCTTAAGTCATAAACAAATATACCTGATGCCCTGATTGCATCAACAGTTTACACATTATAACTTTACACGCTGAACACAAAGGACTTTCGATTCATTTTAGGTCTACAATTCTACTAGTCTTTGAGTTGTCGCAATATTGAGTCTATTTCGTCAGGGCTGAGGTGCTGCAAATGTAGGTTTCCGCTCAAATACCACTGGATTAAATGCTATATTTATCAAATTACAATGAAATTATGCGATGAAATCCCGCAAAAAATCGCTTAATTCAACCCTACTGAAACAAGCGCTTAACCGGAGATAACATAGAAAAAAATCGGACATAAGTTGCAGAAAATGAAGTGGATGGCTAATAAAATATTCCCAAAGGAGTAAAACGATATGAAAACATATAAAATTGCTGTAATTCCAGGTGATGGAACAGGGCCAGAGGTTGTGAAAGAAGGTATAAAGGTTATTAAATCAGCATCTCTTAAGGAAAAATTTAAGCTTGATATGACTGAATACGATTTTGGTGGAGACAGATATCTACGCACAGGTGAAATTCTACCAGAATCTGCAATAAATGAATTAAAACAATATGACGCTATATATCTTGGCGCAATTGGCCATCCTGATGTTAAGCCAGGCATACTGGAAAAAGGAATACTTCTAAAATTACGATTTGAACTTGATCAATATATCAATCTGCGCCCAATCAAGCTATATGAGAATGTGCCTACACCGCTAAAGGATAAGGGTCCAAAGGAGATTGATTATGTTGTTGTACGCGAAAATACAGGAGGCATATACACAGGTATTGGTGGGATATCTATGAAAGGAACCCCAAATGAGGTTGCAACACAATCAATGATCTATACGCGAAATCAGGTTGAACGCTGTCTACGCTGGTCTTTTGAATACACTAAAAAGAGAAACAGAAAAAATACACTAGCCCTAAGTGGCAAAACAAATGTTTTAACATATGTGTTTGACCTTTGGGAGCGTGTTTTCCATGAAATCGGGGAAAATGATTATCCGCAGATTAAGCGCGAGTACTACCATGTTGATGCTACATGTATGTGGATGATAAAAAATCCTGAATGGTTCGATGTTATTGTAACAGGAAATATGTTTGGCGACATCATTACAGATCTAGGCGCAATGACCCAAGGAGGAATGGGAATCGCAGCCGGAGGAAACATCAATCCTGACGGCGTATCTATGTTTGAACCTATAGGTGGAAGCGCTCCCAAATATACAGGTCAAAACATAATCAATCCTATGGCAGCTATCGGAGCCGCGCAGATGATGCTGGAAATATTAGGTGAAGATAAAGCCGCAATAAGGATAGAAGAAGCTATGAAAAAAACCATCCTAAAAATGAAAGGTATGGGAGCCGGCAATATGGGCATGTCTACAAGCGAAGCTGGAGATGATGTTGCTAATAATATTTAAATCTTAGAAAACTTCTTTGCTATGTAAAAACTTAACATTTAACCATAAATAGAGATTTACAAATTAGTCATTAATTCAATATACAAATATTACAGCTTCTAAAAATGGTTCGATTTTGCAATTAAATATCACTCTACAACTTTCATTGAATAGAACATTCTAAAATACCTTGACACGAAATGCCAAAATTGATCATTATTATTATAAATGATACTATTTAAAGCTGAATTATAAGGAAAAATTAATGGATCAACTAATAAATGAACTCAAAGCAAAGATAATCGAAACATTAGAGCTGCCTGATATCACTACTGACGATATTCATGAAGAGGATCAGCTTATTGGCGGAGACTTGGGTCTTGATTCTATAGATGCGCTTGAACTTGTGATGATGATTGAAAAGGATTACTCTGTGAAGATCGATAATAAAGAAGTAGGCAAGCAGGCCCTGGCATCTGTAAAGGCTCTTGCTCAATATATTAAAAACAACAAACCATGACAAGATCATATACAGAAGCGAGAGTATTCATTACAGGGATCGGTATAATAAGCCCTCTTGGTCAAGGATTCTATAAAACTAGAGATTCCATAATAAATAAAGCCAGGGGCATTAAACCGATTACACTCTTCGAAATCCCTCATGATGCTCCGCTTCCTGTTGGCGAGATTAATGAACCATTAAATATTAACAATGTTCCACGCACTCATGCACTTGCATTAATTGCTGCACAAGAGGCTATAAAAGATTCCCAAGATGCTCCTGATGCGATAGTGTTGGGGGTTTCAACAGGCGGCATGCCTGTTTCAGAAATGCTTCTTAAAGAAGAAAATAAGGAAAGTGAATTATACAGATATCATTCAACAGGATCTGTAGCTGAATATATTGCCAGTCATACTGGGTGCAGGGGTCCTGTAATTACAATCTCTACAGCATGTTCCTCTGGAACAGTGGCATTGAAGATTGCCTTTGAGCTGATTAGATGCGGCATTGCAAAGCAAGTTCTTGCAGGAGGCGCTGATGCACTGTGCAGGTTAACCTATTATGGTTTTAACTCCCTTCAATTGCTTGATCCCACTGGAGCCCATCCCCTTGATAAAGACAGACGTGGAATGTCGGTTGCCGAAGGCTCGGCAATGTTTCTTCTAACAGCAAGCGAACATGCTCCCAAAAATGCATTTGCAGAACTGTTAGGCGCAGGACTCTCATGTGATGCCTATCATCCTGCCTCTCCACACCCAGATGGCGCAGGAGCTTTAAAAGCTATGCAAAATGCAATTCAAGATGCAAGAATATCTCTATCCGACATCGATTATATCAATTTGCACGGCACAGGAACAAAAGACAATGATCTATCCGAAGCAAAAGCCCTGCATTCACTTTTCGGAGAAGATATCCCTCCTGTATCCTCAACAAAGGGCGCTTTTGGACATTCACTTGCTGCTGCTGGAGCTATTGAGTCAGTTGTTTCTGCAATATCAATAACTGAGAATATCATACCCGCAAATATTGGATGTGAAAATCCTGATCCTGATCTTAAACTTAAACCTGTTCTTCAACAAAAAAAGGCTGAAGTTAATACTGTGCTATCCAACTCTTTCGGATTTGGAGGCAATAATGCCTGTCTTGTTATAAGCAGTCCGAAAAACATAGCAAATGAAATAACCCCAAGGAAACCTTGCAAGCTTGCTATTCTTGGAAGCGCATGTATAACTGGAGCAGGCAATACATATGATACAATTGAAAGTCTAATTACTGGCAAGGAGTGCAGAGGAGTTCTTGATCTTGCCACTGTATCAGGTAATCTTTCACTTAAAGATGTAAGACGGCTCAAACGACTGCCTAGAATAACGCTATCCCTTTCTCAAAACGCTTGTGACAGCTCAGGTTCATCTGAAGGTCCGTCATCAATTTTTTTCGGCACTGGCTGGGGGGCTCTTTCTGAAACATCTGATTTCCTTTCCAAACTATTCGAATCTGGTGAACAGTTCACTAGTCCTACAGATTTTATAGGATCTGTACATAATGCACCTGCAGGACAAGCAGCTATACGCTTTAACTCAACAGGAGCAAACATTACAACTACTGGGGGTAATTACTCCTTTGAACAGGCTCTTCTATGTGCCAGCCTCATTTCTCATAACAATGATGATCCACTTATGGTTATTGGCGCTGATGAACATCATGAAAAATTATCTGGTATCTTTGATCCTTCAGTTGATGCTGTAAAATTTGCAGCAGATGGTGGAGGAGCTTTACTATTAAAACCAACAGATAGAAAAAGCGGTTTAACAATATCTACGGAATTCTTTGAGTATTCCAATAATAATGAAAATATTATCAACTCTTTAGTAAAAAGCCTGGGGGGAGCTGAGAGGATAAATGATATAATCGGAGCGATTTTTCTAGGCATGCCTAGATCAGAGAAAAAAATCACTGAAATACAGTATAATCAATTCCTTTCAATCACTGGATTTAAGGATCCAATTATAGATTACAGAGAATATCTTGGGGAGTTTGCAACATCATCAGCAGTTGCTTCAGTTGTCGCAATACAGTTTATACAAAGAGGAGAAATTCCAATGCATCTCTGCAAAAATAAGACCTTGCGGTTAGGGAATAAGGGAATACTGATTCTTGGACTGGGAAATTTTGTTACAGCCATCAAGGTCTTGAAATAATGAATGATTTCTCCGGTTCAACTGATGCTATTATCATTGGTTCAGGTATTGGAGGTCTTACAGCTGCAATAATCCTTGCTAAACTTGGATATGGTGTAACAATTGTAGAAAAAAACAGACAACCAGGTGGTTTGATGCGCAGTTACACACGCAACGGGATAGAATGCCCTGTTGGTGTGCACTATATAGGCTCTATGGATAAGGGACAACCCCTGCAAAGGATATTCGATTATCTTGATATATCAACCGGGCTAGCTCTTGAAAGGATGGGGGCAAAAGGGATAATTGATCATTATATCTTCGATGATTTTACATTCGATCTTCCTGAGGGAATAGAAAGGTATGAAGAAAATCTTAGATCGAAATTCTATAGTGATCAGGAACAGATTAGCTCTATAATTAATACACTAAAGAATGTAGCATCCGTTTTTTATTCTCTCGATTTCCTATCTTCATCCAGAATAAATCCAGCAAATTTAGATTTATTTCAACCTATGGGTAAAATTGTATCACAGTTAAACTGCTCCCCTGGACTTCGTTCTGTTCTTGAAGTAACATCTGCTTGGATAGGTGTTCCACTTAATGAGTGCCCTGTTTTTTATCATAATACTACACTTGCATCTTACCTTTTTTCTTCATGGAGGTTAAACTGCAGCGGTTCAGAAATGGCTGATCTATTTGCATCAAGATTTAAAGATTTGGGAGGCACTATTATTCTTAAGGATGCAGTAGAGAAAATCCTTGTAAATAATAGAATAACTGAAGGTGTAGTATTAAAATCAGGAAGGATTATCAATACACCCATAGTTATTGCTGCAATTCACCCAAAGGTGATGATAAGCATGCTCCCGGATGAAGCTGTTAAACCTGCATATAGAAAACGAATATTACAGCTTGAAGACACTGAAAGTGTATTTTCTGCTCACTTTGAAGTGGATTCCGACGGACCCGAGTACATTTCCACTTATGTTGCCTACCACTCCACCAAGGACATTCCCTCCGACATTACCGGCAACGGATCCAACTGATCCACCTACATTACCGGCAAC
>JAXHTB010000167.1:0-8104 GCA_034190185.1 Spirochaetota bacterium
ATTTATGATAATAAACTACCTTTCTGTTATTCATTCGGAGATGCTTATAAAATGTCAAAATTCAAGATAGTATCGCAATACAAACCATCAGGTGACCAGGAAAATGCAATAACCTATCTGGTTAAAGGCATAAATGAAGACATGAAATTTCAGACCCTTCTGGGTGTTACTGGTTCTGGCAAAACCTATACAATGGCTAATGTAATTGAAAAGGTGCAGAGGCCTACCATTGTACTTACTCACAATAAAACTTTGGCTGCTCAGCTTTACAGGGAATTTAAAGAATACTTTCCCAAAAACGCTGTTGAATACTTTGTATCGTATTACGACTATTATCAACCAGAGGCATATGTAGCATCACAGGATCTTTACATTGAGAAAGATGCATCAATAAATGATGAAATCGATAGACTGCGCTTAAGGGCAACATCCGCTATTCTTGACAGAAATGATGTTATTGTAGTCTCATCAGTATCCTGTATTTACGGATTGGGGACACCTGAAGATTTTGAACTTATGAGGATCACACTAACAACAGACGATTCGATAGACAGGGATGATCTTCTTCGAAAACTAGTATCAATTCAATACCAAAGAAACGATATATCCTTTACAAGAGGCAATTTCAGAGCAAGAGGAGATGTTCTTGAGATCTTCCCGGCATATCTTCAGAATGCGATCAGGATCGAACTGTTTGGTGATGAGGTAGAGAAAATTAGCCAAATCGACCCGCTAACAGGGAAAATAATAGAGAACCTTGATACTGTTAATATCTATCCTGCAAAACACTTTGTGCTCTCCTCAAGAAGCATGAAGGATATTGTAAGAGCAATTGAAGAGGAGTTAACAGAAAGGATAAAAGTACTGCGCAAACATGATAAACTGCTTGAAGCTCAAAGGCTTGAGAGCCGCACTAGATACGATATGGAAATGCTCATGGAAATGGGATACTGCAGTGGAATTGAAAACTATTCTAGGATTATATCAGGCAGAAATCCAGGCGAACCTCCTAAATGTCTGCTTGATTATTTTAAAGGAAACCTTCTTCTATTTGTTGACGAATCTCATGTAACTATACCTCAAGTAAGAGGCATGTACCATGGAGACAGAGTAAGAAAAGAAAGCCTTATTGAGCACGGATTTCGTCTTCCCTCTGCTTTAGATAACCGCCCCCTCTACTATGATGAATTTGAACAGATGATAAACCAGGCAATATTTGTATCAGCAACACCAGGTGAATATGAAATCGATAAGAGTCTAAAGATCGTTGAACAGATAATCAGACCTACAGGACTTCTTGATCCGGTTATTGAAATAAGATCAGCTAAAAATCAGGTTGACAACCTTATAGAAGAGATACAAAAAAGAGTGGATAAAAAAGAGCGCGTTCTCGTAACTACTCTCACAAAAAAAATGGCTGAAACCCTTGTTGAATATATAACGAATATAGGAATAAAAGCAAAATATCTTCATTCAGACATTGAGACCATTGAAAGAGTTGAGTTGATTCGGGATTTGCGTATGGGAGAATTTGACTGCCTTGTAGGAATAAACCTTTTAAGAGAGGGATTAGATATTCCTGAGGTGTCTCTTGTGGCTATTCTGGATGCTGATAAGGAGGGATTCTTAAGATCAGAAAAGTCACTGATACAGACAGCAGGACGAGCTTCACGAAATGTCAATGGCATGGTAATCATGTATGCTGACAAAGAAACTAAATCTATGAATAAAGCCATAACAGAGACAGATAGAAGAAGAATAATCCAGCAAGAATATAATAAAAAACATAACATTTCTCCGACATCGATTTCAAAGGATGTAAAAGATCTTATTGAAAGGGAATACCAGAGTGAAAATAGATATATAGACTATTTTGAGAAGTATAGGCAAGAATACTCATCCGGCAGTATTACTAATCTAAAAAAACTAAATAAAAAGCTTAAGGAAGATATGCTAAAGGCAGCGGAAAATCTCGAATTTGAAAAGGCAGCGGCGCTAAGAGACCAGATGTTAGAGACTGAAAGGAAAATAAAATTAAAGGAGAAATTAAAATCCGATGAATAGATATCTCAATGAAAAGGATATAAAGCCTCTTATTCTTCTTGCGCTTAAGGAGGACATTGGAAGAGGAGATATTACATCCAATGCTATTTTTAACAGAAGCAATAAATCTTCAGCAATAATTAAAGCAAAGGAGAATGGCATCTTATGCGGTGGTGAAATTGTCAGGTACATTTATAATGAAATAGACAGGAATGTTAATATCGATATCCTGAAAAAGGACGGGGAAAGGGTCTTAGAAAATGAAGAGGTAATAATAATTAAAGGAAATACATCCAGCATACTCTCAGGAGAAAGAACTGCTTTAAATTTTCTTGCACGGATGTCTGGAATTGCAACAAAAACTAACAGAATTTGCTCCCTGCTCAATAAGAGGAGCATTATACTCTTAGACACCAGAAAGACTATTCCTGGTTTCAGGCTGTTGGATAAATACTCTGTCAAGACCGGAGGAGGACAAAATCATAGATTTGGACTGTATGACATGGTTATGATAAAGGATAATCATATCAAAGCTGCTGGAAGCATAAAAATGGCTGTTGATATGATAAAAAAAATTCATGGCACTCGATACAAAATCGAAGTGGAGACAAAAACGCTTCAGGAGATAGCAGAGGCAGTTGAATCAGGAGCAGATATCATCATGCTCGATAATATGAATATAAATATAATGAAGGAAGCTATTGATCTAATAGGGGGCAAAGCAAAGATTGAGGTGTCTGGAAATATAAACGAAGATAATATCAAGAATATTATCGATCTTAAGATCGATTACATATCTATGGGAGAGCTGACACATTCTGTTAAGGCTTTTGATCTCTCTATGCAATTTCAATAACTTCTTAACAGATATCTATACTCATGAAGATATTCAAGATAATTGCTGCACGCTGGAATGGCGAAGGAGGACATCGCGAAATGCTGATCCTAGCTTTTCCGCTAATCCTCAGTACTGGCACATGGTCAATACAGCACTTTGTAGACAGGATGTTTCTCACATGGTATTCAACAGAGGCAGTTGCAGCAGCAATGCCCGCTGGTATGTTGAGCTTCACAATCCTGAGCCTCTTTATCGGAACTGCTGTTTATGTAAACACCTTTATTGCCCAATATTACGGAGCAGAAAGATATGGAAGGATAGGTCCTGTGCTATGGCAGGGGATATATGTTGCAATATTTGGAGGACTTCTCCACCTGATATTGATTCCATATGCACAGGACATCTTTAGTATCGTTGGACACGATCCGGCAGTTCAAAAACTTGAGGTCATATACTTCCAGACGCTATGTCTGGGAGCTGCGCCAACAATAGCTTCCTCTGCAATGTCTGGATTTTTCTCAGGACGAGGCAGACCATGGGTTGTAATGTGGGCGAACTTCCTATCAACTGCCCTTAACCTTGTTGTGGATTACAGCCTTATTTTTGGAAATTGGGGCTTCCCAGAACTCGGGATTAAGGGCGCTGCAATTGGCACAGTTCTCTCTTCATGCTTCTTGTTTCTGTTCTACTTCTTATTATTCTGCAGCAGATCTTACAATAAGCTTTATCGCACACTTCGGGGTTGGCCCTTTGATATAAACCTCTTCACGCGTTTGCTACGTTTCGGATTCCCCAATGGTGTTCAATTTTTTCTTGATATAGCAGGGTTCTCTATATTCATCCTGCTTGTAGGAAGATTAGGAACTGTTCAGCTTGTTGCTACAACTATCGCTTTTAATATAAACACTCTCGCATTTATGCCGATGCTTGGATGCGGTATAGCTGTATCAATTCTTGTAGGGCAATATATAGGCAAAGAAAAACCTCATGTTGCAGAACGCAGTATCTATTCAGGATTCCATATTACATTTATATATATGCTTTGTGTTGCCATCACCTATGTTGTGATTCCAGATATCTACATAGCTCCATTTGCCTCTAAGGCTGACCCTGTAGATTTTATGCCAGTGCGAAAAGTCACACTAATCCTTCTTCGCTTTGTCGCCCTCTATTCTCTTTTTGATACAATGAATATTATCTTCTCTTCAGCAATCAAGGGAGCTGGTGATACTCGTTATGTTATGAATGTTCTTATCATCATTTCTGCATTTGTACTCGTGATCCCAAGCTTTATAGCGCTTGCGCTTCTGGATGGAGGAATATATACAGCATGGTCGATTGCTTCGATATATGCTATATTATTAGGTCTTGCTTTCATGTTCCGCTTCCTTGGAGGGAAATGGAAATCTATGAGGGTAATAGAGGACCAGAAGATCGATCAGTAACATATTAAAATTATATTTAGCACCCATCTGGCGAGTTTTAAAGAGCTGAAACAAAGGTGATAAGGAGATTTATTAGATATGGGGATAATATTAAATATTTCCATCTTCCTTTCTCTATTATCCCTCTTATCTCCTTTTCTTACATATTTTTATCTTAAAACTGTACAAAAACGAAATAATGCAAATTCCTATACTATCTATTTAATATAGATATAATATTTCATCTTCCTCTTTGATAAATCCGCTTCATAAATCGAACAGCAAAAGAACCTTATAATCTTATTATACTGCATGCAAATTTTGAGTCGTCAATCACACCTATTTATTAAAGATAATCCATATTACTTTCGATTATATCTATAACAACCAATTATAAGTGTAGCCAAGATCTAAGGGAGATGAGGAATAGAAGCTACTCCTGTATTATTCTCCTGCATGCACAGGGACCGGAACTTAAAATACAAAAATGATACCATCAGATTATTGATCCTTAGTACAGATATTGGTCATGTTAAGATTAAACAGAGAAAGGTTATGGGAAAAATAAAAAATATAACAATCTTAATAATTATTATCATTCAACCATTATGCGCGCCTAAAAAGGATAATACATTAAAATATACTTCTAAACAGATAAATACAGAACAAGAAATATCCAAACTAAAAGATCTATTTTTATTATATGAATCAGATATAAAAAATGCAGTAAAGGTTATTATCAAGAATGATATGATTAACAGTTTAAATCATCTTTTTTCAATGAATTCAGGTGGAAGGAAATATTATCTTCTTGAGAGAGAAACATTATCAGAAATGATAAAAGCAGTTACCGAAGGCTTGTATAAAGACTTCATTCTAATTAATAATAATGGCACAATTATCTATTCCATGGACTGTGATGATATTTTTGGAAAAAATGTATTCAAATCTCTTATTGACACGCCAATTTACAAATGTTTTTTACAAAATAAAATAAATGACACCTATATTAAAGACATCTCCATCTTTCCTCCTCTGTCCCAAAATGCTCATCTATTTATTTCTATGCCTGTTGGCAAAGAGAAAGCATATAGCGGTGTATTTATACTTCAGATAGACATAAGCAAAATAAAAGATATCTTCGAAAATGAAACCATCATCATAGGATACGATGGGAGGTATAGAATATCTCCAAATGGAGACAAGACACTGATTTATTGTCCCCTCTCGGAAAAAATAGACTTACAGTGTTTAAGTAAAAACAGTATGAACCAGCTCATGCACAATAACCGAAGCTTTATCTACTCTCCCTTTATCTATAAAAATCTCTCATGGATAGTAGTAAGCGAGAAAAAAGATAATTCCTCACATAACTATACCCATTCAAAATAGGTTTGCGAAATTCGATTTTTATTTAAAATGATATATACTCCACTTCATCATCAGAAAAGGAGGCTTCGCCGACAGTCATCCAATCACCGCCTTCATACATCTTAACTGTTGCGCCGCTTCTGTTTTTAGCATCCTCTGTGTAACTATTCACTGATTGACATAAGCTCTGAAATAATAATAAATGATACACTCTCCTTCCACGGCTTATAAAAGATTAATAATTTGACATATTATACTGTTATTTATATATATAATATTCGTACAGGTTATGTAATTCAACATATTATGACAATGAACAAATCCATTTGATATAATATATTTTATTATAATTATAAAAATTAGGAGATATAAGTATAAATAATTGTACTTATTATTTAGCAGGACTCGTCATTGAAGCAATGGTTTTTAAATATTTCGGAGAAGTTATCATTTATGGATATGAATAGACAAATAGTAAAACGATTGAAAACAGATGAAGAGATAGACGACGGATTTGTACAAGCAGATATGACCGAATTGATTTCCATGATTTGGGAAATAACCAAAGATGCCTGGTCATTTGTAAGAGGACAAGATGTTAAACAAAGATTACAAAGAGATGTTGCAATTATTACTAGAAAACCAAATTGATTTTATTCTGGTTGGCGCATACGCCTTAGGTGCACATGGGTATCCCAGAGCTACTGGTGACATAGACATTTGGGTTAAACCTGATGAAGAAAATTCTAAAAAGATTTATAAGGCTTTAAAACAATTTGGCGCGCCTATAGATCAAATAAAAATGAATGATTTTGCAACTGAAGGCATTATTTTTCAAATAGGCATAATACCTCGAAGAATTGACATTATCACGCAGATTGATGGAGTCAACTATAACGATGCTAATGAAGATAAAATAGTCGTTGAGATTGAGGGTTTAAAAGTGCCTGTTCTTTCATTGGATAAACTTATTATAAACAAGATGTCAACAGGCAGAGAAAAAGATAAACTAGATGTAAAATTACTTAAGAAAAGAAAAAAATTGTAAAAGCTACTTAATTTAACTGGTTTTATTATAAATATTTATCCATAAATGTTAATTTACTACAACAATATCGAAAGGATTTGAGTAATTCAGTGATTGTGTTTAGAATAGCAATTACTAATAGTAAATCTTTCTAACATCCTATGGAAAACCTGGTCAACTTGGATATTGATTATAAATACGGAGGCAGGTTATGCTATGATAATTCAAGGACAAATTCAGAGACTCTTTCATGGATATCGCTAAAGAGATCTGGAAGAATCTCCTCTTCTGTGCTTAATCCAAATATCCTATTTGATAATGTAATTATTTTTTCATCATCCAAGAATATTATATTAGACTTCACCAATCCCTTTAATATACCTGGGAAGAGTAAAGAAAGATCCATATACTCCCCAGAAATATATTCTCTTACACTACATTCTTTTATAATATTTTCATCTATAAGTTTATCAATAAGTGAAATAATAATCAAGCCGGGTCCTATCTTGTATATATCATCATCTTCATAATGATCTTTAATAAAAATAATTATGTCTGAATTTTTAAAAATGTTTTCCTGAGTTGTTGCCAATCCGCCCTCTTTCTCGAAACGGAGCATAAGTTGTTCATTATTGTCACATCCTAAAATTCGGGAACAACCAAGTTTGACAAGCAGTCTTGTTATTCTAAGAGAGCTTATATCAATGCCAATAATTCCGATATTGCTTTCATTTAAATCTATCTTGTGCTTATGAACAATATGTTTAATAGCAATCAGTAAAAATAGAGGAATTTCATCATAAAATTTTGAAAGAATTGGTTTAGATAAATCGGAATAAAGCAGATTGTATAAAGATATATCGCTTATCTCTTCAATATTCGATATTCTGAATGCTACAAATGTTGACTCAATTCCATGAAGTATCTTAATAAACTCCTCAATTTGCGAAAATTTAATAATAAAAGGAAAGGCATTTAAACCTGAAAAGTTATTTATTATTACTGAATCTCTTTCATCTTGTACATACATTTTTGAAATATCTTTTTCAGATTCAACATCTGGTTTTGTGCCGCTGAATATTCCAATATTTTTTGAGATTCCTGTATATTTAAAAGTATCTACTTCTTCATCGATTTTTTCTAATATTAAATTAAATGCTCCGTTTATATTTGTCTCATAATCAAATATATTTCCCAGAGGCATTTTGCCTGAAACATTTAAAAATCCACCGAGTAATTTCTCTTCAACAGGATTTTTTATTGATTTAATCTTAAAATTATTATCATGTTTTACAATTTTATCAATAAGTCCCTTGCCGTGCCCGCGCAGTGACAATGCGTTCCCACGAAGAAAATCTTACACGTACTCCTGACCAGGATGGCTGCCAATGTTGGGCTCTC
>JAXHTB010000168.1:0-8090 GCA_034190185.1 Spirochaetota bacterium
ATCTCCTCTTTTACAAATTGACGAATCTCACTTCTTAATTTTTCTTCCTTTTCATTAAACTGGAAATCCATTTTTTATTTTATCCTCCTTAATTCTTAAGGTACACTGTGTTAATAAAAAGATATTTAGATACTATTTTTACTTATAAATAATACTATTAAATATAGATATTACTCAAATTAACCACTCTACCTAATACGATAATAGGGGAAATAAGATATTAAATCTATAATTCTATAGATATAATAACATCAACCACTACAAATTGAATTTTACTGTCGATCAACCTATATGCCGTATGATTTTCATAATAGTGCTATATACCTCTGCTTAAGACATAGAAACAATCTGATTCACAAGTTTTTCAATCCCAGATGCGACATCCTTGATCCCGGGTCCAAGCATATATGCAGGTGTAGTTACTACTTTATTCTTCTGGTCTATACATATCTCATCAACTGTACATTTCTTATGCTTTGCTCCTAATGACTCAAGCACTGATGCAGTTCCTGGATCAGTGCCAATTGTCACCTCAAGATTTTTGTCCTGTAGAGCCTTAACCACTGTTGCTGGTGCTATACATATTGCCCCGATCGGTTTTCCAGCATCCGACATTTCCTGAAGAATGCGTTTTACTTCAGGATGAACAGTTGCATCAGGACCTTTTACCGCGAAATCGCTTAAATTTTTTGCTGCGCCCAAACCGCCTGGCATGATCAAAGCATCAAGATCGGATGCATTGATATCTTTTATATCCCGAATTTCTCCTCTGGCAATTCTTGCAGATTCTTCCAGAACACTTCGCTTCTCTCCTGTTTCTTCCTGTTTAAGATGATTAATTGTATCAAATTTTATATCAGGTGCTATGCATATAATTTCTGCTCCAGCTCTGTCTAATGTAAGAAGAGTAATCACAGCTTCATGGATTTCAGCACCGTCAAACACACCACATCCAGATAATAATACACCGACTCTTTTCCCCATATCAAACCTCCATAATAGATAAAATCGATAATATAATAGACTAATCAAATTTAAGCAGCAGCCTATTGCTTCATTTTAAATAATAAATCTTTCACATCCTGAATATTGAAATGTTTCATCTCCTTTGCACTTGAATTTAAAAAACCTGTTTCCGCAGAAGGTCCCTTTAACTCTTTCAATATTTGCAAAACAGACTCTTCAATACTTTGCTCAATTAATGTAAATATTTTAGAGGCATGTGAAACAACACGTCTTTCTATATTGCCAAGTTTTTCGTAATACCTTTCTCCTGTAACCGGATGCATATATTCTATCTTTTTATTAAAAAAGGGGATGTTCATTATTGGCTTCCTTTGATAAAAAAGGGCTAAAAAAGAGTCAAGATTGATGAAGGAAAATAAATTAATATGTTTTAAAATATAATAATATATTCTCTTAAAAAATAGCGCCTGATATATGCTGTGAGACTTTATAGTCCTAAATATCTCCCTTTTAGGAAAATCTATATCATTAAAAAACAAAACGCTCAATAGGGAAAAAAAACTCTTATTATCAATCTCTTTGCGGGATAACAGCTTGGATAACCTGCCATTGTTCATTAAGGGGATTCTTGGAATATAATATTCATCAAGATATGTTTCAAATAATCTATGCCTGTATTCCGATTTTAGAGTGATAGGCTTAGATGAATCAGCAACACCTGTAAAGTAATAGATCATGGGATGGAACTGACTGTCTGTAATTATATGAGTAGATGCTCCCAGAAGGAAAGACCAGATTGCGTCTGAAGGATACTCATTATAATGATTAACTATAGAATGAAGAAATTCAAATGTATTCTCTCCATTTTTACCATGGAGCCTCTCAGTAGCTGACAAAAATAAAGGTTTTGACTTGCCAAACAATCGATAATATGCAGAATCCGGCGCTATTGCACCAAGATAATATAGATATTTATTATTGGATATAATCTCTTTAACTCTGCCAGATCTAATTGAAGATTGTATCTTCTCTGCCATAACCCAATGTACATATTCTTTGGGCATCCCTTTTATACCTCTAAAAATAAATGATAAAAGTATTTTCCTTTTGAAAATAATAGTCAAGTAGAAAAATTTAGATTATTTGCCTAAACTTTATAAATCGTCAGGCTTGAGATATAATGATATCAAAGATATAACAGATGATGCCTTACCTAAATTGATGGACGGGAAGCGCTGTAAGTTATTAAAATTAAATGCATAAGAGTGATATCTGTTTTATAAAATTACTTTCCATGCATTTAATACTCCCTTTGCTTAGTTATTTAAAATATATATTATTGTTAATATCTATTCTTTGATTTTCTAGTATTATCTCTTGGTTTCGCTCAATTCACTTTAGTATCTCGTCCTAGAACTTCAGTTCCATCTAATCCCTAAATGGCATTTTCTGCTTTATTTTTATCGTTCATTTCAACAAAGCTAAATCCTTTTGATCGTCCTGTATATTGATCTGTAATAATTTTTACAGACGAAATTTCTCCATATTTTAATAATAATTCCTCAAGTTTACTTTCACTTAAATCATAAGATAAATTTCCAACATAAATATCTGCTGACTTGTTATGTACCTCGTAATTAAATTTTTTTATTATTCATTAATGTATTATATAATCATACCATAAAATTCCAAACGTTTATTACGTAAAAAAATTGATTGTATATGAAATATCTTATTAGGCTACTACCATGATAGTGTCAAGCCACATTAGATAACCTCATCAATATTTTTTAATCTTATCAAATCACTCTCATAATCCACCTGTGTGATTAATTCTAACAATACAATATGGATAATCTTTTAATACTTTCTCCTTTTTTTCCTTTTTTCTTTTTTTGATTTCAGCTCTGGAGGGTTGGCTCTCTTGATATGGGGCTTTTTAGCGTTCTTGCGGCTGTTAAAGGACTTAAGAATGATTTCAGCCTCTTCAAATGGTACCGTAATAAAAGAAAAGCTATCCATCACTTTTACCTCGCTGATTTTACCGGAACTGACCTTTGCTTGATTATGAATAAGATTGACCAGTTTCCGTGGAGTCAGGCCATCTTTCCTTCCAAAGGAGACAAAAAGCCTGGAAGTTCCCTTAATATCAACAGAAACCTCGGCGATCTCTTTATACTTTTTCTCATTCAGTTCATCCTCCAGGGAGTATTTAAGAATAGCAGCTACAACATCAATCGGATCATTATCAGAGAGCATTTGCACTGCGACTTTAATATAATCCTTATGTCCTTCCGTATTAATTATTTCATTCAGTTCTGCTTTTATTCTCGATTTTTTTATCTTAATTATCTCCGAGGACCCTGGGAGTTTTTCCTTACGAATAGTAGTTTTGGTGATTCTAGTAATATGCATCAGTTTTCTGTATTCCTCAGGGCTAATAAAGGTTATAGCAATTCCCTTTTTCCCTGCTCTTCCGGTTCTGCCGATCCTGTGTATATACGATTCAGGGTCCTGAGGTAATGTATAATTGATCACATGTGTCAGGTTTTCAACATCGATACCGCGGGCAGCTACATCAGTGGCAACAAGAATTCTTATCCTTTGCTTTTTGAATTTTTCAAGGATGCGCTCTCTTAAATGCTGTGAGAGATCACCATGAATCCCATCGGCAGCATATCCACGGTCAATAAGCCTGTTAGCAAGCTCATCAACTGACACCTTAGTGCGGCAAAATATTAGACCATAAAACTCACTTTCAACATCAATAATACGGCAGAGTGATTCGAATTTATCCGAGGGCGCTGTTTCAAAGTATATTTGGTCCGTAAGGTCTACAGTGAGCTGACCCTTTTTCGTAGAGATTATTTCATATTCCCGCATATATTTTTTAGCGATATTCATAATTCGATCAGGCATTGTAGCCGAAAAGAGAAGTGTCCGCCTCTCGCTATTAGTATACTTCAGTATCTCCTCGACTTCTTCAATAAAGCCCATATTGAGCATCTCATCAGCCTCATCGAGCACTACATAGGACACATTTTCAAGCTTTAGGCTTTTTCTTTTTATGTGATCATAGACTCTACCGGGAGTGCCGACCACAACATCGACACCACTATTCAACCGACGCAATTGGTCAGGCATCGACTGACCGCCATAAATTGGAATAATCTGAAATTTTTTCCTGCCTTTGAATGAATTGATCTCTTCCGCAACCTGAATTGCCAGTTCCCGAGTAGGAACAAGGATAAGCGCCTGAATAGACTTTGAGTTCTTCTCCATCCTCTCTAATAGCGGCAGCCCAAAGGCCGCAGTTTTACCTGTCCCTGTCTGGGCTTGGCCGATGATATCAATATCTGACTCTAAAAGTATAGGGATAGTTTTTGCCTGTATTTCCGTAGGCTCCTCAAAACCCTTTTTATGCAGTTCTTTGAGGATTGAGTCGGATAATCCAAGCTCTTGAAATTTTTCGGGATTCATATTTTTTTCCTGAATGGTATTATGTGTTATGAGAGAATAGTGGGGCTAAAACTGCAAGAGATAATTATTTTATTATCAATCATTTATTGTTAGAAAATAAAATTTTAAGCGCTTATTGTTGCATAGATGTGACTTCATGTTTGTAAACTCACATCATGGACGATCCAGTGCATCCGTTCAATAGCGACATTAGAAACATCCATGTTCTGTACAGTGAATTATCTGAATCAGATAAAGGAAATCGCCAAGAGATACTTTTTGGTTTTTTACGCTTCATATTTTTCTTATTACTCTTTAGTCACAGCAGAATACTGGAATTCATAATCCCAGAGACATTAACAGAGATTTAAAAATTTGTGGTCACTACAGATTTATTGTTAATAAAATTCTTTCATAATAAGGATATAATGCGACAAAATATTATTTTTGTCAACTAATAAATTATTTCATCACTACATGACGAACTTAGGTTAAAGCCTGGATTATAATAGCTCATGTTCCCCCCTCACCTCCTTCACCTTTAATAGAAAAAATCCACCTATAATGAATAGGATAATTATGCTTAATAAACCAAAACTTGTATTCTGGGTAATTTGGGAGATAATCCCCATGAGGAAGGGACCAATTATTGCAGCAAATTTACCAAAAATATTATAAAAACCGAAGAATTCTGCAGATTTCTCTTTGGGTATCAGTTTCCCATATAAAGAACGGCTTAAGGCCTGAATCCCACCTTGGGATGTCGCAACAAGTATTGAAAGGACCCAGAATAAAGTAATCCTTATACTAACAGAGGAGAACCATGGAATGAAATATGCTGTAATTGTGATAATTATATAGATGCCGATTCCAACTAACAGCATCTTCTTTGCAGATATTATCTTAGATAACCTGCCGTATATAAGGGCGCATGGAAATGCAATAATCTGAACAACTAATAATATTATAATAAGTGTATTTGCGTCGATACCCAAATCTGTACCAAAGGCAACAGCCATCTTTATAATTGTATCAACACCATCAATATAAAAAAAATAAGCCAGTAAGAAAATGAATGCATTCTTATATTTTCGAATATCTTTTACTGTATTAGTTAAGCGGTTGAAACTATAACGAATAGGTTTAGATGAAGGTTCAATAAAATATTTCTGTTTAACATTCCTTAACAATGGAATTGTAAATAATGCCCACCAAACGCCTGTAATAATAAATGTCAAATACATTGCATTCAGAGGACCTTCCAGACCTATCTTGTCATAGTGTAATATAAACACTATTCCGATGATAAAAGGTATAACACTTCCAATATATCCCCATGCATACCCATTCGTAGAGATCCAATCCAACCGCTCTTCAACTGTAACATCAATAAGAAAAGAATCGTAAAAAATATTAGCTCCAGCAAAACCGAGAGCAGAAATTACATAAAGCACAATAGCATGGATCCATGCACCTTCAGTAATAAATGAGAAAGATAAGGTTGAAACAACTGCTAAAATAACGAAGAAAAGAAAAAAATTTTTCTTCTTTCCCCTATAATCACCCATCGTTCCAAGGAAAGGAGCTAAAAATGCAATAGCAAATGTATATATACTATTCCCATATCCCAGCCATGCAGTAGAATCGTACCCCTCCATCCCTTTAGCTGCAAAATTCTTAAAAAAAATTGGGAATATGGTTGCTGTTATAATAAGAGAATATGCAGAGTTTGCTACATCATATAATATCCAGCTCTTTTCTTCCTTTGTCATATCTTAATTGTGGTGATATTAAATATATTTCAAATAAGGAGTAGAATAATCCAAATATCGATATAATCAAGTAAAAATATTTACTAACGAAGAATTTATACAGGAGAGAGGTAAAATTGTATGACAGCGATATGGAGATAATAATATCGATATAACTATTAACTCCAAATCGCTTAGTTTAAGATCATCTGTTCTCTTAAACTTACAACAAAAGCAAAGAGGTTATTATTATTAAAATTTCATCTAAAGTGATAAATTTATTTATAATAAATTACGGCAGATAACGAACTAAAGCTATATTAATGCTACCCTGGATCCCTGCTGCTATAATTTTTCCATCTGGCTGGATAATAAGGTCGCGAGAGTAGTCCCAACCACCAAAATCCACAAAATCGGTGTTAACTATTCCATCTGAGCCAAATGTAGCGTCAAGGCTTCCATCTGGATTGAAGCGCGCAACTTCCCAGGTAGATTGACCAATTCCTGAAATAACAAGTTTATTATCAGTTTGTACATCTATCCCAAGTCCAAGTCCTAAATTTAGGAAATAATAACCTATAGCACGATTAACTATGCCATTAGTTCCAAAATCACTATCTATACTGCCATCATTATTATAGAGAACAAGCGCAAAATTAAGCCCCAATACACTCATATCACTATATCCTGTAGCAGCAATCTTTCCATCAGATCGAATGCAAATATCATAGATAGAGTCATTACTGTTGATATCAGATGTAACAATCCCATCAGTACCGAATGTTGAATCCATTGATCCATCTATATTATAGCGTGCAATGGCAAAATCAGCATTATCTTCATCCATAACGACTGATCCTGCTATAACGATCTTGCCGTCAGATTGGATGCCTAAAGAGCTTGCATTATTATCCTTTCCCTCAATATCAGTTACTACAATTCCATTATTGCCAAAATCTAAATCTAAACTCCCATCAGTATTATAGCGTGCAATGGCAAAATCAGCATTATCTTCATCAATAATGACTGATCCTGCAACAACGATCTTTCCATCAGATTGGATACCTAAAGAGCTTGCATTATTATCGTTTCCCTCAATATCCGTTATTGCAATTCCATTATTACCAAAATCTAAATCTAAGCTCCCATCAGTATTATAACGCGTTAAAACAAAATCAGAATTATCTTCATTATCAATGACTGTTCCTGCAACAACGATCTTTCCATCAGATTGGATACCTAAAGAGTTTGCATAATTATTGTTATATTCAATATCTGTAACTACATATCCGTAATCCCCAAAATCTAAATCAAGGCTTCCATCATTATTAAAACGAATAAGGACAAAATCAATAGTTTCGTATATACCTTCGCTGCTATTACCGATTATTACAATCTTACCATCACTTTGAAGATCTATATCTATTACATTTGAAAAACTTTCTGTTATAACCTTTCCACCAGAACCGAAAGAAAAATCTAAGCTATTGCTTTCAGCATTAGCATTTTGTGCTTCCCATAAACCATAATCTTCTGATTCAGGATAACTATAGAACCCATAAGCACTCAAATCTTCTTTAACAATCCCTGTGAATATGATCGTATCTTCTATATCGCCAAAAGTGATGATAATTCCATCAAAAGTTCCTTTCAATTCAGCATCATACATTCCAATCCAAGGAATATCGATATCTCCGGTTAAGGTTGAACCATTTTGTATAATACTAGCTGAAAAAGTGCCTCCAAAAAAAATCTCAAAACTCTCCCAATTGCCTTCCCATAGCCCATTTACATCGATTTCCGCAGATCGAATAACCCTTGTTGCTGTAACCTTAGTTTCTCCATAGCATGTGTATGAACCGCTGTCATTAGTATATTTCCAGGGGGCATTCCCAGTAATAGTATTTCCATCAT
>JAXHTB010000169.1:0-8061 GCA_034190185.1 Spirochaetota bacterium
GGGGATGATAGGAACCTTATGTTTATCAACATGCTTATATAACACCTTTGTCTCGCCCATTGATATTGGCCCAATGATTCCCAATACCTGATCTCGAAATATAAGCTTTTTAAATGCAGCAAGAGCAGCAGGAATGGAATAACGACTATCTTCAAGGATTACATTTATCTTCCTGCCATTGATTCCGCCTTGGTCATTTACATGACGCGTATAATTTTTGACTGCTTTAGCGAGAGGTACAGCAGCACTGCTTGTAGGACCGGTTTGATCAGCTATTATACCAAAGGTAATTGAATTATTAGTTACTCCCCGAACAGTATTTGAATAAATTAATGAATTATTAATCGTGAGAAAGCTAGTGAAAAAAAAACAGACAATTGAAATACAACATACATTTCTTAAATATCTTATCTTCATTATTCTTACTCCATTTTTATTCAGTGTATTATAAAGCTGTTTTTTTTAATTATTGGATAGTAATGTCTTTAAAGTAATCAGCAATAGAATGTTGCATTAGAATTGAAGTCTATTATTATGTTATATTTGATATTTTTATTACCTCCTTTATAACAATGTGATATTAAAATTATAAGCCATTGATATACACGGATTGTCCAGAACTGTTCGTGCAGCTTAACTGCATGAAAATAATACCATAATTCTAAGGGGAAAATCAGTGTTTCGTCCATGTTGATTCGTGGTTATAAAACAAACTATATAACTTCTGAAAACAGTTTGAGCTTACAAACTATATTATACAATATGATATCGTATTTATATATTTTGATTAATTAAATTAAGATCTTTACTTCTCAGCTATATTTAATATTAAAAAAGAGGTGTAACAAAAGGGGATATGGGGATTATTAAGATATGGAGATATGAAGATGAAAAAATTATTTTAAAATTTCCTCAATCTCTTCCATCTCCTTATTTCCTTATCTTACTCTTTTATAAAAATTCAAAATATTCGAGCAGTTAAGAGATAGCTGAGTAGTTACTTAAGTTCTATATAAAAGTAATATTATAAAAGTCAATTAAATATTTATAAAAAAACACCTTCTTATTGAAAAGATTAACGATCGATTTGCTATTTTATCTTAATACAAGGAACTCTCTAAAATAGTGCTTTACAAAAAATAAATTTATTATCAATCTTAGTTAAAAAAGAATTGAAAATTGATAAGTGCTGAAAGATTTTGTACTTTATATATTTATCATTTTCTCTCTTTTTGAAAATTCTGCATTTTTGTAGAATATTGAAAAATTCTTGGATCCTTAGGAAATATCTAAACATTCTATTGTAAATCATAAAACGATAGAGGAGAAGTTTTTAAACCCTTTAACTTGTTTTAATTTGGCTGTTTATTAATATGGCACATACATTAAAATAAAAATAATAAAATAGAAAACTTAGTGGAGGTCAACAGAATGCTGAATGTTTATCAAACTCAAAATATAAGGAATGTGGCGATTCTTGGACATAGTAGCACAGGAAAATCGACCCTTTTTGACGCAATTTTATTAGCAGGAAAACAGATAGATAGAATTGGAAGCAGCAAAGACGGAAGCCTTATTTCTGATTTTGATGAGGAAGAGAAAAAAAGAGAAATATCAATAAGAAGCGCATTAGGTTTTGTTGAGATAGATGATATTAAAATAAATATACTGGACACTCCCGGCATGTCCGATTTTGTCGGTGAGGCAAGAGCTGCTCTGCAAGCGGCTGAAATTGCAATCCTAGTAGTAGATTCAGTTGACGGTGTTCAGATAGAGACAGGAAAGGCATGGAGATATCTTTCGGAAAATAACATCCCTAGAATTATTTTCATAAACAAGATGGATAAGGAAAGGGCAAATTATGAAGATATTCTGAATAATATGAAAACCGATTTTAATGCTGATCTTGTTTCTCTTGCTATGCCAATTGGTCAAGGGGATGATTTTAAAGGTGTAATTGATCTGATTCGAATGAAATCTGTAACACCAAAAGATGATGGTAAAAACGAGCTTCTTTCCAACATCCCTGAGGATATGCAGGCTGATGTAGAAGCAGAAAGGGAAAAACTAATTGAACTGGCCGCTGAAGGTGATGATGAACTTATTGAGAAATTCCTAGAAGGTGAAGAGCTAACTGAAGATGAGATAAGCATCGGAATAAAAAATATGGTTCATGAGGCAAAGCTTCATCCAGTAATTTGTGGCTCTTCATTAAAGGCAATTGGAATTCATAATTTGTTAAAGATCATTGTTAATTTTGCTCCATCTCCTGCAGTTGGAAAAGAATTTAACGGTTATAATCCAAATGATATTGCTCAAACTGTGACAGTTAAGAGTACACCCGATTCTCCAGTCTCTTGTGTAGTTTGGAAAACCTATATTGATCAGTATGCAGGAAGATCAAATTATCTCAAGGTGGTCTCTGGAGAGCTTCTTCCAGATATGGAACTTATGAATCCAAGTAAGAATCTAAAAGAGAGAATCTCAAAGGTATACACTATGCTTGGCAATAAACAAATTGATGTGCAGAAAATTTGCAGTGGTGACATAGGTGTTGTTGTTAAGTTAGAAAAGACCTGTACTGTAGATACTCTATGCGATCCTAAGAATCCGGTGATCCTTCCAATTATCGATGTTCCTCAACCTGTTTTTTCCTATTCTATTGAACCTACTAAGAAAGGTGATGAGGATAAAATCGGGCAGATATTTGGAAAGGTTGTGGATGAAAATCCAACTATAACATATACATTTAATCCCGAGACAAGACAGACAGTACTATCCGGAATGGGAGAGATGCAGCTCGACATCATCCTTAATTCTATAAAAGAAAAAAATAATATAGATTTGATAACAGATGAACCTAGAGTCGCATACAGAGAGACTATCACTAAACAGGCTGAAGCTCAATACAAACATAAAAAACAGACAGGTGGACATGGCCAGTATGGCGAGGTATATATCAGGGTAAAACCAAAAGAAAGAGGCACAGGCTTTGAATTCATAAACAACATAGTCGGTGGTGTTATTCCAAGACAATATATTCCTGGATGTGAAAAGGGTTTGAGAGAAGGGATGGATGAGGGTGTTCTTGCAAAATATCCTGTAGTCGACTTTTCAGCAGAACTGTTTGACGGTTCTTTTCATCCAGTTGATTCTTCCGAAATGTCCTTTAAGTTAGCAGCAAGACATGCCTTAAAAAAGGCTTTTGAAAACGCTGGGCCACAGCTTTTAGAACCTATAATGGAAGTTGATATATATGTTGAAAAAGAACTTATGGGTGATATTTTAAACGATATTACCAGCCGTAGGGGACGAGTCCTAGGTATGGGCAGTCAGGAGGAATCTTCTGACAATGGAGTTTCAGTAGTTAAGGCTCAAGCTCCACTTGCAGAAATGCTCAGATACTCAATTGACCTAAGGTCAATGACAAGTGGAAAAGCAACATTTGAAATGAAGCATTCACATTATGATCCGATATCCGGCAAGATAGCAGAGAATGTAATAGAGGATAGAAAAAAACAACTCGAGGAAGATGCAAACAAATAGAATCGCAAATTTAATAAATCTATGAAAATTATATGAGGGGGTGTCTAAAATTGCATAATTTTTTGGACAATCCCCTTTTTTATTATGGGAATAGGTCGGGGCAGAGGCATAGAGTGGGGTGTAAAAACTGACCTATTTTTGAAAAAAAGTTCACCCCATTTTTAAGAAGCATAAAATTTACTGCAAAGATGCAAAGGACGCAAAGAAAAAAAAGAAAAAACTTTTTACTCTTTGCGGCTTTGCGGTTAAAAAAATGCGGGAAGGAAAACCAATAGGTTTTACACCCCAGGCACAAAGGCGCAGAAGACGGGCTAAAGAGAGAAAACCAGAATGAATATTGTAATTTTTGAGGATAGTAAATTTAACAATCTATATCCTATATCTATGACAAAACCGGTATGGGAGATCAGATCAGGCTGCTTTACTCAGAGAGAGAGAATTGAAAAGGTTATTCAAGATCAATACAGTAATATAAGGAAAATAAATTTTTTTTATCTAACAAGAGTAGAGCTTGTGCCACTGTTCAAAGAGAAGTATCCACAATTAAATATCAATGACTATTCTTTTTACGATAATGGCGAAGACATTCTCTTTATCAACAGCACAGTTATCCTTACTAAAGATATATCAAAAATCCCTAAGAATACACTTGTAATGTATAAAGAAGTCCCTGTTATTGCTTTGATCGAACCTGACAGATTAAAACAAAAAATTACAGATATCCCTGAGCTGATGAGCAGAATGAAGGATATACAACAATATCAAACAGATTTATTTAAAAATATCAGTTATATCTGGGACCTGATAAAAGATAACGGATCTGTCATATCCGAAGATTTCACTATGATAGAAGGAAAAAAGGGAGACAAAATTAATAATTCTGTAACAATTATCGGAGAAAGCTCACAATTATATATTGAAGATAATGTAAGAATTGATCCCTTTGTATGTATTGATCTTAAAGGTGGTCCTGTTATTATACGAAAGGGGACAGTAATAAACTCATTTTCAAGAATAGAGGGTCCATGCTGCATTGGACAAGATTGCATTGTCCTTGGAGCAAAAATCAGAAAGGGCTGCTCATTTGGTGATTATTGCAGGATAGGGGGAGAGATTGAGGAAACTATTTTTCATGGTTATTCGAATAAATATCATGATGGATTTATTGGTCATTCCTATATTGGAGAATGGGTAAACATTGGCGCTCTTACAACAAACAGTGATTTGAAAAATAATTATACAGATGTAAAAGTCTTTACTCCGCAAAGTAGAATAAGCAGCAACAGTATTAAAGTTGGATGCTTCATGGGAGATTTTACAAAAACAAGTATTGGAACACTCATAAATACAGGCGCAAGTATCGGCCCTGGCGCTATGTTAGTACATTCTGGGACTATTACACCACCACATATACCGCCTTTTGCATGGTTTATAAATAATAGAATACTAGATTACGGCGACATTTTAGGATTTATAAAATCTTGCAGAGCTATGACAAGCAGAAGGGGGGTTGATATTAGCAACTATTATGAGGATATGTTAATAAATTTATATGAAACTACCAATGAAATGAGAAAAGAAGAGATATTGAAATGGAAAAAAATTCAGAAATAAGATTTTCTTTGACACTGTTATTATCTCTTTTCTTCCATATTGTTCTTATCATATCTGTCCTTTTGCCTGCATACGATAGATTCTATCTAAATCAGCAATTTAAAAAGACATTCCCTTCAGGTAGAGATATAATTGTTAATGTAAATCAAGACGACCAAAGGGCGATTAGCAGAAAAACGCTTTTGTCCGACCGTGATTCATATGCAAAGGGAAGTGTAACAAAGGATAAAGGAAGCCATTGGCTGAATAACTCCCTCGATTTTCTTGTAAAAAGAGGAGGCGACCGATCTGAAGAAACCTCAAAAACATCTGCTGAAAAAAAGATAAAAACTGGGATTCTTGTAACAGATAATACAGAGTTAATTATTACATTGATGCAAAGAGAACTATCCTATCCCAGAAAAAAACTGGGGAAAGGCGGCAAAAGTGAATTTACAAAAATTCCGGATATAAATGATTTTGACAGAAAAAATGCAATATTCTATTCAAATGACGGAAGGTTCTCATTTAATACAAAGAAGTTCAAGAATTTTAAATACTTTAAATCTATGAAAGATAAGATCGCTTCAAACTGGTATCCTCCTTTGCTTGCCAATTCTATAATCAGCGGTTATGATCCTATGACAGGGAGTTATACCCCAGGCAGGTTGAGAATTATGGCAATTCTCAACCAGATGGTAAAAATATATTTTTCAATGAACAGGGACGGGGAAGTGATAGATGTTGTTCTTGTGGAATCGATGGGGAACAGGTCGCTCGACTCCTCCTGTATGGACGCGATTAGACTTTCGGAAAACTTTGGGAAAGTGCCCAAAAATATAAAAGGTAAAATAATTGTAATCCCCTTCGTGTTTGGATATTTCGTTTATTAAATCGCATCTAAAAATGTTATAACTAAAAGGATATTACACTGCATTCTTAATTACATCATTTAGCGATATACTGCCAAGATACTCATTTTGTGAGTTCTTTATCTTAGTGAATATATCCTGAAGATATTTCTTAAGAACATCATTCTGAGAAACCCCAGGAATCGCAAGACTTGTGTTCTGAATTACATCAAATAGATCTGATAAAATTATGTTTTTTGATGAATTTGTAGGTATATAGAAATCTTCCTCTGTTTCAAGAATAAGGCCCTCCTTTTTGAAAAGAATAAGATAGGCTTCTAGCTCATTCTCAATATTTGAGTTCATATTTAAAAGATCGTTATAGGATACAGCTCCCTTCCCATCTTCAAATTGTTTATAAATTTGGTATAATATTGATATTCCATTGTATACATATATTTTGATCTTTTCACTAATTTTACTTCCATTTTTTAGATCTAAATACAAATGAGGATGCATCAAGATGTAGGAGAGCTCTGCTCCATATAATATAATCAAAGTTGATGCATATATAAGTAGAAGGAATAGAGGAAAAGCAGCTAGGGCTCCATAGATGGCAAGTGTTCCTTTTGCAAAAAATTTAATATAAAAATTAAACAGAAGAATAAAGACTACCCAAACAGAGCTTGTAAAAGCTGCTCCAATTGCGGCAGGCTTAAATGGTATCTTTGTGTTTGGCAGCACCATATATATCATCAGAAACAATATCCAGATAAAACCAAAGGGGGCTAAAAAATTTAACAAGAAGGATAAGAAACTTTTTCTCTTAACACCTGACCAGGTCTTCCCCTCATCACCAGATTTCATTATTATTCCCGCATCTCCAATTGCCCATAAAATCTTATCATTGAACAACAAGCTGTTTATTGTTGAAGAAGGCAGGTTTATTCTGCGCCATGTTTCTCCTGCATCCTCAGTATATATTATTATTCCTTTATCACCTGCGATATAACCTTTCTCTTTTGTTAAAAAGTAGGCGCTATGATAGTTCCATGCCTGAAATTTTCTATTTATCCATTTTTTACCGCCATTAAAGCTGAATAAAATAGTGCCTTCATCTCCCACAAGCACAATTTCTTCTTTATTAATATGGTAGACACAATTCAAGCTAATATATCTATTTTTCTTCCTTGTCTCTTTAACATAATCATTTTCCCATGTCAGTCCTGAATCGATAGTTTTTAGGATAATTCCTCTATCACCAGTGATAATCCCATAATTATTGTAGAAAGAGATTGAATTAAGGTTGGATGTAATCCCCTCCCACTCATTTACTTTCCAGTTTTTGCCGCCATTTTCTGTTGACAATAAATACCCGTCATCTGCAGTAATAAAGCCTTTATTTGAATCTATCATGCATATTTCATTTAGATTAAAGGAGCCAAATTTTTTAAGAAGCCATATCTTGCCACTATCGTTAGATATGAGGACTATTCCATTCTTAGCGATTATCCATGCCTGTTTTCCAATAAACTGAATATCCTTAAACTCTATATTCTTAAACTCAATAGGATCGAATCTAAAGGAACTCGCTGTAAAAGTATTGTTAGGACGATCGAACTTATATATTTTTTGATTATCAAAATCAATTTTTTCTAGTGGCAAGTAAGTAAAACTAATATCATTATTTTTTGAATAAAGTATCTTCGATTTCGATCCTACAATCCATAATTTATTATCATGGGAGATATATGCAGATTTATAATTCGGCGAGGAGAGTGATGCTGACACCTGTGTTGCTACCGTCGTGCCAGATATAAAGATTATGGGACCTAAGGTCAGCGCAGCCCAATAGAAGATAATTTTAAGAAAGAATGATCTTTTTGCCTCGATTCTCCAGATATTGTTTAATGACTTTTCTAGCGTCCGCAGAACTGCGGTTGCTGAAAAAATCATTACAATTGCTCCGACTCCTCCAATCTTTCCGGCATTCTCTATTAGACTAAGTATCGCCTCAATTATAAAATCGATGTTTAATTTTATATTATGCTCAAGCATAAATTGCGTTATT
>JAXHTB010000017.1:0-22250 GCA_034190185.1 Spirochaetota bacterium
ATCATCGCAAATCGATAACTTATATATTCTATAGAATCAATAATTTACTAAAAACTAATCGGTCAATTTCAAAATGTCAATAAAAAAATCGAATAATATATTAAAAACAACTTGTAATTCCGCATCATGTTATATATATATTATTATATTGCAAAAATATAAATAGGTATAGAAATTATAATGACCTTTAAAGAGTTTTTACTGAAAAAACACCGGTTATCTGAAAAGAAAATCCCTTTTTATGAGCATTGGGTCTCGCATTATTATGAATATATCAATAATAATAATCTCAATGAGACGGATGATAGCGTATTGAACACATTTTTGCATAATTTAGGAAAGACTTATGAGGAATGGCAGGTTAAACAAGCTCAGGATGCGGTACGACTTTTTAAATACTATAATAGTAGTTGTAAACAAAAAACTGATGATGGTCACAGCAGAGAAGAAGAATCCTGGAAAGCTGTAGAAGAAGAAACAATCAAGTTGCTTCGATTAAAGCATAGATCTTTCAGCACAGAAAAAATTTATATAGGCTGGCTAAGAAGATTTTATGCATTTATGGAATTTAAGAATCCGGACATGATTACACAAAATGACTTTAAAAATTTTTTAAGTTATCTTGCTGTAGAGATGAAGGTTTCTGCATCTACACAAAAGCAGGCTTTTAATGCAATGTTATTTGTGTTTAGGCATGCGCTTGATATGGAGGTAAATGAAGTGGAAGATGCTGTACGTTCGCGTATCAACCGCAGGCTGCCGGTTGTGCTTTCCAAGCAGGAAATTTTTCGGATACTTGATAATTTAGACGGCATAAATAAACTGATGGCAGGATTGATTTATGGCAGTGGTCTCAGACTGAACGAGTGTCTTACATTGCGTGTTAAGGATATTGATTTTGAACGGGACTGTTTGATGATAAGGGCTGCAAAGGGGGATAAAGATCGGCAGACACTGCTTCCGGATAACTTGAAAAATACTATACAGCGACAGCTTGAAAATAGCTATGATCTTTTTGAAAAAGACAGAAAAAATAATCAAGAGGGAGTCTGGCTTCCACACGCCCTTGAAAGAAAGTATCCAAATGCCGGCAGAGAATGGGGCTGGTTTTGGGTCTTTCCATCCAAGTCGCTATCTATTGATCCTGAATCTTTAAAAGTAAGACGTCATCATATGCATCCATCATCATTGCAAAGAGCATTTAAAAATGCTGTAATCAAATCAGGCATCATTAAAAATGCCTCAGTGCATACTCTACGGCATAGCTTCGCAACTCATCTGGTTGAGAGTGGGTACGATATCAGGACAGTTCAGGAATTATTAGGGCATTCGAATTTGCAGACAACAATGATTTATACTCATGTTGCTCAAAAAAACAAATTAGGTGTAAGAAGCCCTATGGATTTTATTTAGCACATCAATTTCATCCATAGGAATAATAATATTACTCCGTCACTTGAAAATCCTGTATTTCCGTTAACACAGTGGGTACCATAGCTATGATATATGAAAATGATCTGCCAAGTATGGCTATTCTCGAATTTGTTACATGGCCTTTGGCATGTGTTTAAAAGATATTCCAATGTCAGCAGTCAAAGGTCGTGTTGGAGCATGCTCCGAATCATTGCAGCAAAATATTATAAAAAAGGCAGTTATGGAATTTGAACCTGTTATTGGTCTGGAAATACATATTCAGTTAAATACAAAAACTAAAATTTTTTGCGGTTGTTCAACTCAATTTGGATCTATGCCTAATACACAATTATGCCCTATCTGTTTAGGTCTGCCTGGTGTATTGCCTGTTCTAAATGAAGAAGCTTTAAAAAAGGCTATTCTAGCTGGTCTTGCCCTTAATTGCAAAATATCAAAATACAGTAAATTTGATAGAAAAAATTATTTTTATGCAGATCTGCCAAAATCATATCAGCTTACACAATTCAACAAACCTTTATGCTATAATGGATATATTGATATAAGTACAAATAGTGGCGAAAAAAGAATTGGTATCACCAGGGTGCATTTGGAAGAGGATGCAGGTAAAGCAATACATTCTAAGGACCCTTTGAACAGGTTCTCTATGCTTGACTTTAACAGATCTGGTGTACCCCTAATTGAGATTGTATCCGATCCAGATATTAAAACTCCTGATGAAGCATATAATTATCTTAAAAGTATTAAGTCTATCATGAAATACCTTAATGTATCTGACTGCAATATGGAACAGGGTAGTCTAAGATGTGATGTCAATATTTCTTTAAGAGAACATGGAGAGGAGATATTCGGGGATAAAGTCGAGATAAAGAATTTAAATTCATTTAAAGCTGTAAAGATGTCGTTAGACTTTGAGATAAGAAGACAGAATGGACTGCTTGCAGATGGGAAGGCAATTCACAAGGAGACAAGATTGTGGGATTCAAAAGAGAATAAAACTTTTACTATGCGGGCAAAGGAAGATGCGCATGATTACAGATACTTCCCAGATCCTGACCTTACGCCTATTTTTATTGATGATGAAATGATCAATGAAATCGATAAATTGCTTCCTGAATTGCCCAGAGAAAAATTAAACAGGTTTATTGCTAAGTATAATCTGCCCTATTATGATGCAGAGATACTTACTTCAACAAAAGATCTTGCTGATTATTTTGAGCTAACTGTAAAGAAAGGCGCTAATCCTAAAAGGGTCTCTAATTGGATTTTGAGCGAGATGCTGGCTAAAGTAAATAATGCTGAGGATATACTATCATTTGCAGTATCACCGAATCATCTATCCGGACTAATAAATCTGATCGGAAATAATACCATTAGTGGTAAGATAGCAAAATCAGTTTTTGAAGAAATGATTAAAACTGGAAACAGCGCAGAAAAAATTGTTGAAGAAAAAGGATTGAAACAGCTTACTGATATTGATACAATAGAAAAAATGATTGATAAGGTAATTGACAACAATCTAGATAGTATCAATGATTATAGAAAAGGTAAAGAGAAAGCCTTTAAATTTCTAATGGGACAGATAATGAAGGAAACTAAAGGCAAGGCAAATCCTAAGCTTGTAAATATTTTACTTATAAAAAGATTAAAGTCATAGTAATTTAAAATAATTAACCTTAATAATATGATCTTTTATGTTGAGTATTGATACATTATATAGATGTACAATAAGTGGAGTGTTTAATGGATAATGCAATATTAAAAACAAAGATTCCTGGTGTTAAGAGATTATTTAGTGGAAAGGTAAGAGATATATATAAAGTTGATAATGAACATTTAATAATTGTATCTACAGATAGGGTTTCTGCTTTTGATTATGTTTTTCCTAATGGAATTCCAGGCAAGGGTGTCATTTTAAATAAGATTTCTAATATCTGGTTTTCTAAAATAAATTTTATAAAAAATCATATTGTTTCAGTAGATATAAAAGACTTCCCAAAACCCTTTTGCGATTTTCCTGAATTGTTAATGGACAGGTCAGTATTAGTAAAAAGGGCAAAGAGAATAGATTTTGAATGTGTTGCTCGAGGCTATATAGTTGGAAGCGGTTGGAATGATTATAAAGAAACAGGTAAAATATGCGGAATAAATCTGCCTAAAGGGTTAGAATTGGCACAAGAATTGCAGTCACCCCTATTTACACCAGCAACAAAATCAAAAGATGGCCATGATATGAATATATCTACAGAGAAGATGAGTGAAAAACTTGGAGTTGACACTACACAACACCTAGGGAATCTAACATTGCAAATCTATGAAACTGCTAAAGAAAAGCTTAAAAAAGCAGGAATTATACTTGCAGACACAAAGGTTGAGTTTGGATTTATTGGAAATGAAATTTTGCTTATAGATGAGGTTCTGACACCAGACAGTTCGAGATTTTGGGATATGTCTCAATATAAAATTGGAGTATCTCCTGTTAGCTTAGACAAACAGTTTATAAGAGATTATATTGAAACTACAGACTGGGATAAAAATTCACCTCCGCCTCCTTTGCCTGAGGAAATTATTATTCAAACAAAGGAAAAATATAAGGATATACTAGCGCGAATCACTTCTCTTTTTGATTAAGAGTTATTTGGTTAAGTTTGGGCTTATTTTTCACGATAATATTATCGATCTTTTTATTTATTATGACTAAATAATTGAATACAACAAAAATTCACCTCTTTCATTTTTTTGAGTTGTAGATTTGGATTAGTTTAGTGTTATTTACTATTAGGAAGTTTTATAATATCGGGAGGATTTTAGATGGCCTTGCCTCAAAAGAATCTGTATGACAACTATAAACTTACAGATATAAATACAGCAAATCAGGGGAAGCTCATTGTTATGCTCTATGATGGCGCTATTAAATTTTTAAATATTGCCCTAGAGCACATGGATATTAAAACCTACGATATTGTTAATAATAACCTCTTAAAAACTCAGGATATAATCACAGAACTTCTTTTATCATTAAACATGAAAGAAGGTGGTGAAATATCAGAAAATCTCTTTAACCTATATCTATATTTTAAAAGAAGGCTTTTAGAAGCAAATGTTCAGAAGGACCCCGCAATTATAGAAGAAGTACTTAATCATCTAAAAGAGTTGAGGTATGCATGGAATAAAATATCTGCACAGGGTACTGCCACAGATAAAACAAATATAAATAAAAAAGGTAGTTTCAGCATTGAGGGATGATATAGAAAATATTCTCCTGAATATAACAACCCTATGTCAACAAAAACATCAGTTATTACAAAAAATCCACACAAATTGTAAAAATAAGCATTATTATCTCAAAACCGATAATATTGACAGCCTAAATGAATCTTTTAAGAAGGATAAAGATCTTTACGAGAGACATGGTATGCTTGAATTTGAGATAAATAATTTAAGAAGAAAAATATGTAAAATTGCAGGAATAGATGTCTTCAAATTTGAAAATTATTTTTTAAATATGAAAGAAAAATCCTGCAGTGATCTTAAGGAAATACTGCATAGAATTGAGAATCTATTGTTCTCCCTTGAAAAAGATAATGAAGATCTTATTATTAAGATGGAAAAGAGGTTAGGAACATTAAAAGTTGATATCGATTCACTTTCCGCATTACAGAGATGGCATTCCTACAAAAGGTCGATTGCCAAGAAATAAACATCGATTAGAATTGATTAGAGACGATTTTTCTTGAACATAATCTATATAATTATTGGAAGGATCATATCTCTAAAAGCCTAAGATATTCTCCAAACTAATATCCTTTATTTTACCGCATCGGGATTTTGATAAATTACATAGATGTAATTTATCGAAATATTCTTAATAGCGACAAAATAAGCCATGGAGGGCTTATTTTATAGTTCTTGTCATAATTTTACCTACAGAATATTCTGATTGTTTTTAAATAATAAGAAGCAGGGCATAAAGAAAGATAAGAAGACATTATTTAGATATTATCGTAAAATTTTTACTATTTATGATTCTGTCTTGACTTTTTACTGCCTGTAATTTATCCATATTAATTTCAATGCTATTTAACAATTTTTTATCTTAGAAGGTTTTCGATGTTTTAATCGATTTCCTGACATAAGATATATTAGATAATTTTTGTTTTGGTTCAAATAATATGAATAAAATTTAGAGAAAAAAAGGTGTGTGAGCTATAAGTGATTACTTTTTTTTCTTGATTCTTCAAAACTTACAATCTGCTATGCAGACAACCAAAGGAAGTATTTCTGCTTATTTGTATAAATGCAGGTGATGACATGTTTATCGAGTGCTTACCTCGAATCTTATGCTGAGAAACAGCTATTCTAATGATATTTTTAGTATAAATCAAACAGCTAATATATCCGAAAGGAAATAATTGTATTAAATAGTGAATATTCTAAACTAATATTCGGTGTGTATTATGAACAAGCAGTTGTATGACAAAATTAAATCTATGTTTCATTTAATTGAACATAATTATGAGAAATGTTTGCCTTCTGAATTAGTTGTTCTTCAATTATCAAGAGGTAATGTTTTTGATATGAGAGTACAAGGATTAGATGAAATTATTAAATTTCGAGATGAGAATCCTGATTGCTCGATTACATTTAAACCTAATCATCTTAGCGAAGCAGACTTTATCCTTTTGTATATTCTCTTTGCTGAGAATGATATGCGCGTGCTGATAGAAGGAGGTTCGAATCTTTTTATAGATAATATTGATCTTTATCAGGACATTATTCCTAATTTTATAAATCATGGTATAAAAGAGATTTTTAAAGACCAAAAAATGTATATTAATGAATATATGTTAAAAAAGGGAGGATTCAAGGTATTTCGTGAACCAACTGTGATAGCTCAGGATGATGGGAGTGAAATTCATCTAGGGAAAAAGGAAATCATTTCTTTAAGCAGAGCATATCGTTATCATCTTGTAAAGAATAAGGAGATGTATGTTACTTTTCCAGGTTATTCGTCCTCTACATCAGAGTTGTTACAGAGCAAGATTATAAAAACAGGTAGAAGTTATTCAGGAAAGACTGATGGATTCCATCACCTTCCTTTTCTTATGGATATTGAAGCATCCCTATTAACTGGAGTTGATGTTTATATAGTTGATGTTAATATAGCCTATGAACCTGTTCTTGAAGATGAGTATTTTAAGGATATAAAAAAACTTCACGAATCTGGCGCAAACAGGGATGAAATTTATTATAATGATCTTGGTTTTATCATTAAAGAGTTTATTCGCAATAGGAAAACTGGAGATCTTTCTATCAAATTTGGCAAACCGTTAAAAATTGACACATCATTATTTAAAGATCATAACACAAAAATAAAGATAAAGAAGGCTGCAGCAACTCTTGCTGAAGATACCTTTAATAAATCTCTTTTTATGCATCCAATATTCCCTTCGAATATCTATTTTACTGCCTTTAATAAAGATTTTGATAATATATCGATCCGTAATTTGAAGGATAATATTAATGAGATTAGAGATTATCTGATAAACATCGCTTTTGGAGGAGAGAAAACAGAGGTAGATCTTCATTATATCCTTGGTTATAATGATCATATTATATCAGCAGATGAGATAATCAACAGAACTTTTCAAAAATTCAGCATTCCAGAAAAGAAGATTACTGGATGTGAAGGTGATATGTTTGTTGTATACAATAAGGACGCTGCAATTCAGTATAGAAATCATTCTGCTCATATTTTGGAGAGCATGAATGATAAAGAATACTTAAAACGCCTTGCTCATAGCGACAGATAAAGCTGAAATCGCTCTAAATGAATTTTTATATTGTATAGTATTGGTTTGTTAACGAAGGATTTAAGAACCTGTAATGAATTCCTTAACATCATAAATTGGAGGATGAAAATGAAAATAATTTTGTTTATAATAATAGCTTCAATCTTAATGGTTTCCTGTAATACAATTGGGATTCAAAGTATTTATAAGTCGAAAATTACAGTCCTTGAAGCAGTAAAGCAGAAGGAACTTATAGATCAATCCGACAATCCTGCATTTAAACATATGATATTGAAGGAACTTAAAGATACACTTATAAAGATCGATGATGTTACAATAAAAGAGATAAAGGAATCTGGAAATATCGATTATAATTTTTGTATTGTTATATCTGTTCCTTATACTAAAGGGGAGGTTGAATGCTATATATATGCAAAAGATAATTATTTAAATGAGGATATTGAGACTTTATCCAAGCTGACTAAAGGCAAAAGCAGGATCGATGTTATTGGTGAATTTGTTCGATTTTTTTCATTACTTGATGAAACCTATACAAAGATGGAAATAGAAAATGCTAAGATTACTATAAGGGAGGATAAATAGCTGTAAATGGAATCATATATTCAGAGTATTTTTTCTAATAGGATTGGTGGTAACAGATTTGGTAAAGAAGATAAAATATATAAATTTGAAAAGATTAAGAGAGCAAAGAGAGAAGCGGCTAAAAAAAATCCAGGTATAAAACTAATTGACCTTGGTGTTGGAGAACCTGATGAAAAAGCATTCAATATTGTTATAGAATCTTTAAAGGTTGAAGCAGAGAAACATGAGAATAGGGGTTATGCTGATAATGGAATTGAGGAGTTTAAAACAGCGGCTGCTGCCTATCTAAAAGAGGTCTTTGGTGTCAGCAATATCGATCCCAGCGCAGAGATTATTCATTCTATTGGTTCAAAATCAGCGTTAGCAATGTTTCCATCTGCATTTATAGATACAGGAGATGTGACATTGATGACTGTGCCTGGATATCCTGTATTGGGTACTCATTCAGAATGGTATGGTGGAGATGTCTATAATATTCCTATTACAAAGGCAAATGACTTTCTACCAGATTTAAGCTCGATACCTGCAGATATTAAAAATAGAACTAAGATACTTGTAATTAATTATCCTAATAATCCAACAGGCGCAATTGCCACTGAATCGTTTTATAAAGATGTAATAGAATTCGCATTACAAAACAGGATAATAGTTGTGCAGGATGCAGCCTATTCAGCTCTTACATATAACTCAAAGCCCCTTTCCTTCCTCAGCATCCCAGGGGCAAAGGATGTTGGAGTAGAAATTCATTCCCTTTCTAAGGCATATAACATGACAGGATGGCGCATTGCCTTTATGGCAGGCAATGAGCTTATTGTAAAGGCATTCTCTTCAGTAAAAGACAACTTCGATTCAGGGCAGTTCAGAGCTATTCAAAAGGCAGCAATTACTGCGCTTGAACATCCGGAAATTACAGAAGAGATTAAAAACAAATATGAGCGAAGATTAAGAGCCCTTGTTAACCTGCTCTCAAAGATCGGATTTAGTGTTAAGATGCCTGATGCAACCTTTTATCTATATGTAGAGATTCCTAAAGGGCTTAAGAATGGTGAGAGGTTCGAGAATGCTGAGGATTTTTCCAGGTTTCTGATCCTTGAAAAATTGATATCAACAGTGCCATGGGATGATGCAGGAAAATTTGTAAGGTTTTCTGCAACATTCGAGGCAAAAGACATTGATGAAGAGAGAGAAATTTTGGAAGAGATAGATAAAAGATTTAGCGACCTTGAGTTTGTATTCTAGCTTTAATGGAGCATCTTTCCAATGAAAAAAAGGATTATTATAGTTTTGGCCATTGTATTATTTCTTGGACTAATTATTGCGGGGATCGGTTTTTATCTTACAAGGGCTGCTTCATATACAGGAACGATACAAGCGGATGTTGATTCATCAATTTCAATTATTAGAGACAGGACTGGAATCCCTTTAATTAAAGCTAAGACCTATGAAAATGCCTTTTTTACTGTTGGCTTTCTTCATGCACAGGATAGACTGCCGATTATAGAGTATTATAGGTCTGCATCAACAGGGAAATTGTCAGAGTTAATTGGAGAAAAGGGGATTTTGATCGATAAAATTGCGCTTGCGATTGATTTTAACAGATATGCAAAAGAGATCATTAAAAATATTAGTCCTGAGCACAGGAAATATATCAAGTGTTATGTAAAAGGGATAAACCTGTTTAAAAATAAATATCAATATATCAATAGTATTTTATATTTTCCTGTTGAAGAATGGGTGGAAAGTGATGTAATCTCAATCCTGTTACTATTTGAATGGACTAATGCATTTCTTAATAATAAGGAGCTTCTTTTCCCTTTACCAAGGCCAAGTAATTCAAATCAAAGAACATTATCGGATTTAATCCCTAAGGACCTTCTTTATTACTATTCTATCAATAATAAACAAAATATCGATGTTCTAAAGAATATTAAGTCTGCTTTAGAAAATTCAATTGGTTTTTTTCAAAGGGGTATTGCATTCTATATTTCCGGTAGGAATACAATCGACAGCAGAGCGGCAACTGGCTATATTCTGGATAATAATATGCAATCATACCCTAAATGGTATCCTCTTTCCCTTGAAGTGGGGAATTTAATTATCAATGGGATTACATCGCCCGGACTTCCATTTATTTTTTTTGGCAATAATAGGAACATTTCCTTCTTAGGCTTTAATCTAGATGTAGATACTCAAGATTTTTATATTGAGAAGACAATAAAAAGAAAGGGTGAAGAAAGATATTATAGCAATGGAAAATGGAAAAAATTTAAAAAAGCAAGTAAAATAATAAAGATTACAAAAAATAGCAAAGATGGTTATCAAATAAGTTTTAATCTTAGGAGGACTGACCATGGTCCTGTTGTCAGTGATTTTTTTAAAGATATTTATAAAACAGATGTGATATCTCTAAAATCGATTATACCTGATGCTGATTATGTCTCCTCTCTTTTTAAAATTCCTTTTTCCGAGTCTAAATTGAATGCTCGAAAAAGTGTGAAAGATATCTATTCCACTCCAAAAATATACCTGTTTTCCTCAAATAAGAATTCAACAATTTCCTATTCTGGTAAACTCCCTCTTAGGAATATAAGTAAGAATATATTCAAAAGAAGTTATAATAAAGTTCAGAATATGTTAGATTTATCAAAATTTTATTATATAAGCAGCTATCGTAATATAGTCATAGGCTGTCAGGATTTTGAAAGGGCATCTGGTATCCTTAAGGGATATTTTCTTTCCAGGAAAGACATAAGAGGGCAAAGGTTGAAAAGGATTATCGATAATCAGGATCATATTGAAATAAAGGATATAAAAAATATTTTAAAAGATACTTATTCTACTGTGGCAGAGAATTATATCCCCTTATTTATTTCTTTTTTAGAGAATATTCCCATTACATCTGCCCGAATGACCAAGATATATTTCCAGGATTGGGATAAGTATATGAAAGCCCAATCTGTTCCTGCATCAATTTTTCAATCACTTCTAATAATGATGATAAAGGAGACAATTTCAGATGAATTGGGAGATTCATCTGATGATGCATTAAATAATTATTCTTTTTTAGTTGATAATTATTATAAAATACTTAAGACAGGTCGATCACTTTTATTTGATGATATAAAAACAATAGAAAAGATCGAGATAAGAGATACGATATTTGACCGTGCCTTTCTGAAAACAATGAGATTCTTAAACAAACAGAGAGGTCCGATTATGGATAATTGGAAATGGTCTAGTCTTCACAAAGGACATTATAGATTATCTGAAATAGTAATGCCTTGGTTTCTAGAAAAAGTAATGATTGGAAGTAAAGATAGAGGCATTGAAGGAGGAAATTCAACTGTCTGGAATAGCCCTGTTAGCGCTTTAGAAATGCTAAAATGTAATAGTTGTTCCTGTTTGTCAGGAATTTTCGTAGATACCATGTCCAATATATCACTTTCTTTTGGAATGTCGGTAAATCCTTTATCTGAATTCTATGGTAATTATAATATCAACAATAAATATATACGTTTAGATAATACTGACAAATATCTATCTATGAAAATAATACCTCACAAATAATTTTCATTTCCTAGGCAAGTTCAAAATAGTATAATCGGTTTTATTTATCTTAACAGTTAGTAGATGAATATTACTCAATTCTATTGAATTACAATATCAAGTAATTGAATTATTCTTAACCTTTTATCCTAAAAATCGATTAGAGGTCTTGACAAAAACCTTCTCAGGTTACATAATAATAAAACATTAATGACCTGATTCAGGTAAAGCCAGTAATTATAATAATGTCGAATCAGGAGTTAGTTTTTTTGTTTATTGAAATACTCTGTATAAATGAATATTTTTGGTCTATTGAAGGATTCATTGACCCATATTGTCTGGTGTAGAACAAGGATATAATAAGATGGTAGGGGATCATGTCCCTTAGTCTTTACTAGTTATAATTGCAATACTCCTTAGGTCTATTGCTTCAATGCAGCATATCTTGATTATTTCAATTATTTCAGAAAGAGAAAACAAATGGATGAAAGAATCAACATAAATATAAATTATATAAATCCGTTTTTAGTTGGAGCTAGTTTAGTATTTAATCAACTGCTAAATGTTGATATTAGAAGGGGAAAGGCCAAGGTAACAAGTGTCCCTAATCCTATAAATGATGTAATAATAATGGTTGAGATTGAAGGAAATGCCACTGGGTATGTTTTATATAGTTTTAGTTTTTTTACTATAACCAAGATAGCGGAAGCGCTTATGCCAGGATTATCTGAAGAACAGATAATGGACGAATATAAGGATATTGTAGGTGAGTTAGCCAACATGATTACTGGCAATGCTATGAATCTACTATCTAAATCGGGTCTTGATATATCTACACCAGTTGTAATGCACAGGAATGACCTGGTAGCAAGAAGTCCAGGTCAGTTTACAGTTTTGGTCTTAACGCAATATAGTCCTTATGGACAGTTAGAGATTACTATTGTTTTAAAATCTAACGTATAGTTTATTATTTGTTTAACATATATATCAGCGTATTTTTATATTTAAAATAATGACCTTTAAGAGGATCGCTTTAGTCCTTTATCATATCTGTTATGCCCAAAAGCTTTTTATCCGAGTAACCTGCTTATCAAAAAAAATGATAGTTGATGAATGTTAGTTTAAATTATTTTTTTCCTTTTTCTATGCTGCCGGAAAGCTGTCCGCATGCGCCCTTTATATCCGCTCCCATACTCTTCCTAAATATTGTTGATAAATTCATAATATTGCACTCTTTTATAAAGGCCTCTATCTCTTCCTCTGTAGGCGGCTCAATACCATGATCACCAGAATTTATAGCTATAAGATTCAGTATGATCCTGTTAGAAGGGAAGATTTTTTTTATCCTTTTAGCATCATCAGAAGATATATTATCCTTTCTCATAACATATTCAACAGTTAATCTATTTCTTGAAGAAGGCTGTTTATAATTTAGTAGATCAGAAATCTCTGATATGGGATATTTTTTTTCAACAGGCATATATTTCTTTCTCTTTTCTGAAAGAGTATCGTTTAAAGAGATCGCTAAGTTAAAGGGTCTCTTTTCATCCATAAATTTTTCAATTCCATGCTTAATGCCGCAAGTGGATATAGTGATCTTCCTTACAGAAATATGCAGACCAAAGGAATAATTCATTATCTCAGATGCTTTTAGAACATTATCATAGTTCATAAAAGGTTCTCCCATTCCCATAAAAACAATATTGTTGTTTCGCAATCCTGAGATCCTCCTTATCTGTGAGATCTGGTCAAGGATTTCAGCTACTTCCAGATTCCTTTTAAAGCCTAATAGAGATGTTTGACAGAATCTGCAGCCCATTGCGCAACCGACCTGACTGGATAAGCAAATAGTAATTCTGCCGTCATCTTTTTTTTCGTTTTTTATTAGAACAGATTCAATAAAAAGGTTGTCACGGGTTTTAAATAGATATTTTTCTGTGCCGTCAATCTTTGAGATTAGTCTTTGCTCTAGTGTTAAAGGCGAGATGTAGAATTTATCGTTCAGAAAACTCCTAAGGGGTTTTGAGAAATTGGTCATAAGCGAGAATGAGTCGATATTCATCTCATAGAGCCATATAAAAAGTTGTTTTGCCCTGTACTTTTTATCATTTATAGAGAGGAAGAATTCTTCAGCATCCTTGATTGAAAAGTTTTTTATTAGACATTTATCATTTATTGTTTTTGCATTCATCTTGTATAGTTTTATTTATAACAGCAATATGTATAGTCATTCATTTATTCCTAAGTCCCTTTGCAAAAAGAAATTGTTCCATTACGTTTAGAATAATTATAGATGTCAATTTTTTTACCATCGAATACTTATTAGATTACATTGAGCAGCCCAAGTCCGCAACCAAATTTTATAATTATTCGTAAGTTCAAACTGTTTTCAGAAATTTAATAGTATGTTTTTTAGCCGCAAGTTAACACGGATGAAACACTACTTCTCTACCATAAAAAATCTGTGTTTATCTTCGAAAATCTAGGGTAATAATAGATGAATAAAAATCGTTAATTATGCCCTTTTGGGGTATAACAAAAAATTATTCGTCGGATATGGATTTCCAGGCTAAAAATTGACCAATCTGTGAATACATTTTTGCAAAAATGCCATATATCAATTGCTCTAAACTGTGATTAGCCTATAAATGATAATTATTATTGATAGAATAAAAAAACAAAATATAAAATTATCCTTGAAAATTTTAATTAACATTTATTTTATTTATTTCACCTTGATTTTTAATGAATGTCTTAATCAAAATTTAGAGACAATGATATAATTAGATATCATAGTGTTTTTTATCCCATCGAAAAAATAGATGGATGTAGCTTTTTATTAATATAAATAAGCAGTAGAATAACCCCAGTATGAATTATCATATGATCTTTGAGTATAATCTAATTTAAACGGTAATCTAAATGATATTTCTTGAGAATTTAAATCCTAACCAGCGTGATGCTGTTCAGCATACTGAAGGACCGCTATTGATCCTTGCAGGAGCAGGCTCAGGCAAGACGCGCGTTATTACCTACAGGATCGCCTATCTTATAAAAGAGATGCAAGTGTCGCCTTACAATATCATGGCTGTGACCTTTACTAATAAGGCTGCTGAAGAGATGAGAAAGAGGGTGAAATCTTTAATAGGGGATATAGGTGAGAGTGTTTTCATAAAGACATTCCACTCTGCTGCTGTTTATATACTTAGAAGATTTGGTGATAGAATAGGTGTCCCAAAGGGATTTACTATATATGATCAGGCTGACCAGTCCTCTTTAATCAAAGACATTCTAATAGATATGCGGCTGGATCCTAAAAAAATAAAGCCCTTTAATATTGCTAATAAAATTTCGCAGATCAAGGATAAGGTTGAATCCCTTGAAGCAGCATCTGATCATGCGATAAGGTCGCAGTCTTTGCCGTATAATTTCCCTGAGATTTACGATACATACCATGAAAGACTAAAGATAAACTATGCCCTAGATTTTAATGATCTGCTTTTAAAGACAGTTGAGCTTCTTAAGGATCATGAAGACGTGCTTTTAGAACTTCAGCAAAGATGGAGATACTTCATGATAGACGAATATCAGGATACAAATCGAGCGCAGTACCTGATAAGCAACTATCTTTCCTCAGCTAGTAGAAATTTATGCGTTGTTGGAGATGATGATCAGTCGATCTATTCTTGGCGGGGCGCTGATATTAGAAATATTTTAAATTTTGAAAAGGATTATAAAGAGGCAAGGGTTATAGTTCTTGAGGAAAATTATAGAAGCGCTACTCCTATTCTAGATGCTGCATCATTTGTTATAAAAAATAATGTTAATAGAAAGAAAAAAAATATTATAGCTGCAAGAGGTGATGGAGAATCTGTCTCTTGGTGTAAAGTAAATAATGAGTATGGAGAAGCAGAATTTGTCATAAATACTATCACAAAATTAAAGGATCATGAGGGTTTAAAAAATAAGGATTTTACCATATTTTATAGAACTAATGCACAGTCAAGGGTGTTTGAAGACTATTTAAGGAGAGAGAATATACTTTATAAGGTGATAGGGGGGTTACGGTTTTATGATAGAAAGGAGATCAAGGATATTCTTGCATATCTAAGAGTAATCTCTAATCCTTATGATACTATTTCATTGCTTCGAATAATAAATACACCATCAAGAGGGATAGGAACTGTTACCCTTAACAGAATTAAAGATATATCCAATGAAGAGGGTATATCATACTGGGATGTTATCGATAGGCAGTTACCTATTGCTGGCAAGGCACAAAAGGGCATTGATGAGTTTAGGGAATTGATAAGAAATGGCATTGACAGCGCCAAAGACATCCCTGGTACTGTTCTATTATCTGATTTTATTACAGATATTATTGAAAACTCAGGTTATAGTAACTATCTCAAGGAAGAGGACTCTATTGATAGCAGATCGAGACTTGAGAATATTGACGAATTTATAAACAGTGTTTATGACTATGAGCAAAGTAATATAGATGTGAATCTTGAAGATTTTATACAGGGTACATCACTATTAACATCTCAGGAAGATCCAGTAAATCCTGATGTGGACGATACAGGATATGTTTCGCTTATGACAGTGCATAATGCAAAAGGATTGGAATTCCCTGTTGTATTTTTAACAGGTATGGAGGACGGGATTTTCCCACATATAAATTCAACTGAAACTAAAGAGGGTCTGGAAGAGGAGAGAAGGCTCTGTTATGTCGGTATTACAAGAGCTATGGACCGTGTATACATTACAAGCGCTGATATTAGAAGGCAATATTTTGGTGTTGATTATAAAATTCCTTCAAGATTTATTAAGGAGATTCCTCAAGAATTGCTTGATATTACAGATTACAGGGATAATGGATCGTTCTCAGGTTCAAACAGGGGCAACTGGGAATCCGACACTCCAAAGCATATTGATAGAACTACAAGCCTACAAAAAGATATAACAAACGATTTTGGTTCTGAATATAGAATGAATGAAAGGGTGATTCATCCTAAATTTGGATCTGGACAGATTACTGAGATAAAGGGTAAGGGAGATAATATCAAACTTGCTATTAAATTCAGCAATGGAGAGAAAAAGATATTTCTTGAGAAATACACACCATTAGAAAAATTAATCTAATCTTAAATGTCAAAATATTAATGTCAAAATTATCTATGAGGATTATTTTTTATAGTCATTTTTTGTAAAGTAAGCATGTATGTGATTCAAATATGATTGACAGAATATATAATATAATAATATATTATATACTATTATCTTAAAAACTAGGAATGCTTGTGAAATATACTAAATTTATAGTAATATTACTGTTTTTTGTCTATAGTTGCAAAGGGTTATCAGTTACCAATGCACCAAAATCAATTGTAAGGGATGAGTTTGGACGGGTAGTAAAAAGAATTTCTTACAATAAAAGTGGAAAACCTGAATCTGTTGTTGAGGTACAATATTCAGGCAAGACTTCAAAACCATCTATAAAAATATTTAAGAAACATCAGGGAAGAAAATCCTATCCGATAAGGGAGGAGGTTTTTGTATATAAGAAGGGATTGGTTACCCAGATAAATTATTATATTTATAAGAATATGATACGAATTAAGGCGGGTAAAATTGATTTTATATATAAGAATAATAAACCGGAAATAATTGAATATTATTCTATTATTGACATTGCTAATATGAATATGTTTAAATACGGAATTGACCTATATACCTATTCAGATGATATATTAATTAAAAGGCGCATTATTGAATATGAGCATAATCCGAAATCAAAAAATGTTATGCAGCTTAGCCAGTATGTAATATACTATAAAAAAGAGAAGATAGAGTTTATGCAGACTTGGATGCTGGACAAGAAGACAAAAAAAATTATTAAAAATAAAGAAATTGATTTGCATATTATAGTAGAAATGATCAATAATATTGAAAAGAATTTAAATAAGAGAGCAACAGGAATTATCTATTTAGATAAGGAGGGAACATGGCAGGTGTTTTAGAAGTTAATGATAGTAATTTTGAAAAAGAAGTTATCCAATCGTCTGGAAAGGTGCTAGTTGATTTCTGGGCGCCATGGTGCGCCCCTTGTAAGATGCAGGCTCCTATTTTAGAGTCCTTGTCTCAATCAGGTGATGTAAACGCAAAGATTGTAAAACTGAACACAGATGATAGTAAGAGTACTGCTTTAAAATATAATATTCAATCAATTCCCACTCTGATAATATTTGAGAACGGGAATGAACTTGAAAGATTAGTAGGAACACAACCGGAGGATGTGTTAAAACAAAGATTAAAGTAGTATGGATTGATCTTCCTTAGCTCTAATTTAATCGTGGAATTTTGCAAGTCTGTATAGAAAGAGAATAGATGAGGGCAGTAATTCAACGAGTTAAAACCGCATCAGTTAATATCGAGAACAATACAATTGCTTCAATAGGTGAGGGTATTCTTGCCTTTGTGGGATTTCATCATGAGGATACATCAGATGATTTGGAGTATATTGCAAATAAGATACTCCAATTAAGGATTTTTTGTGATGATAAAGATTTAATGAACCTCTCGCTACTCGATATTGAGGGAGAGCTCCTTATCGTTTCTCAATTTACACTTTATGGAGATGCAAGGAAGGGCAGAAGACCTTCCTATTCAACAGCCATGCCTCCGAATAAAGCCCAAATATATTTTAAAGACTTTATTGAAATTTGTGAATTAAAATACAAGAAAGTGAAGTCTGGTATATTTCAGGCAGATATGAAAATTAACCTTGTAAACTCTGGGCCAGTTACGATCCTTCTCGACAGCAGCAAAATATTTTGATTTTTAGTTTTTAAATAATAGGTTAATGAATTATCTATCAGGTTTAAAAAAAATGTTTAAAAAGCGTCTCGTCTCCTGCAACTATGGGCAGATCTTCAGGTATTGTAATTTCCCCTACATCTTATATTGTCTTATATCTTCAATTTAATAACATACTAAATAAAATTAAAAATAGTTGTAGCAGGAGGTTTTAGCTTTTGACTGTCCTACTAAAATAGTTAACAATACTACCTAGTTTTCAAATAATTCAATATTAGTTTTATTTTTTTATTGTCAGGTTTTTTTATCATTATTTTTTCAATTTTTTCTATTACCTTACTTTTTTCGAATCTTTTTTCTGTATATTCCTTATCCGTCCTTTGTGCCTTGATATAGTACCTATAAGCCTCAACAAAACGATACATTTGGAAGCATGTAATAGCCATATTCGAGAGCGCCTTAATATTATCAGGATCTATTGAAATCGCAGTAAGCAGATTGTTATATGCCTTATCATATCTGTATTGATTCATATACACAACAGACAAATTATTATAATAATAGCCTACAGTTGGATTTTTGATAATTGCTAGCATAAACAATTTTTCAGCTTCATTATATCTCTTCATCTTAAGCATCTCAAATCCGGTATCATTTAACTTTTTATCACTTAGCTCCTGTCCTGTAATAGTATTGTTGGAAGATTGAGTAAAAGAGGGATTCTCAAATAGAAAAGTTATTATCAGAAATATATAGAAATATATTCCCATTGGTCGAAGGCGCGGAATATATCTGTTCTCCTGTCTAATTGCTTTTTGCATGAGCTATAGGTTTATCGGTTTCAGTGTATATAGTATCGAAAAAATTCTTTCTTGTAGGATGTTTTATTATAAATAGTCTAAATATTTAAGTAGATAAAAAGATTTTCAAGTATAATTTATTATGTGATATATTTCATTTCTTGAATATCTTGGACCGTGTAGGAATATGTTTTATTTTTTGTTGTAATAGTAATTATAATATTATATAATTTATGAAAAGTATCAACTTCTTATCATATAATCTTAAAGAGTTAATTAGCAAGTGCACATTGAAGAAATTATCACAGAAATAAAGTGGATGGACAAAATAAGAAAGGTTGTTGCAGCTTTTCTTCTCCTCTTTGTTATTTTTTCTAACCTATTTATGGAACAGGTTTCAATACCTTTTATTCCATTACTAATTATATGTTTTATTGAATTGGTAGTTAATTCTCCCTATCATTTTATTATCAAGAAAGTTTCTTTAAGCAGATTCGGCACGATTCAGGCCACATTAGATATGATTTTGATTACCGCCTTTACTCACTATTTAGGCGGAGTAGAGTTTGTTCTCTCAGCGCCAATTTATATGTTTGGTATCATCTTTATAGGAATTATACTTGGGGAATGGGCAGGATACTGGCTAGCGTCTATCAGTATTATATCCTATATTATAATGGTTTTGCTGGAAAGTAGTGCATATATTCCTCATTCTTCACTTATTGATTGGAATCCAGATCCTTGGATACAATTTGGTATAGTGATGTTTCATGGCTCTGTCTTCTTTGCTTCAGCGCTATTTGGAGGCGATATCAGGAACATGCACCAAAATAAAATAAATACTATTGAGGACTTAAGTTCTAAATATATCGATTTAGCCAAATTTAATCAGAGTATACTGGACAGTATCATTGATTGTATAATAATTATTGATAATGAAGAACGAATTATTAATTTAAATAAAGCTGTATATGAGCAGATAATCGATCCTGAAGAAAAGATAATAGGAGATAGTATCTCTGATATACTCAAAATGCCTTTAGAAAAGTCGAGATTTTCAAAAGAATTGAGTTCTATTTTTTCCAATGGCACACCTATTACTAGCTCTGAATATATTATAAACAGAAACAACGGAATAGCCTATCCTGTAAGTGTAAATTTTTCTGCTTTGCTTGATGCGGATGATAAGGTAAATGCAGTAATAGCTGTTTTGAGAGATATCTCTAAACAGAAATGGGCTGAAGATGAATTATTAAAAGCTCAAAGCCTGTTAGAGAATCGAGTAAGGGAACGAACAATAGATCTTGCAAATGCAAATAGAGAATTAGTGAAAGAAATTGAAGAACGTAAACGAGTTGAAGATGAATTACTTAAGGCCAAAGAATCAGCAGAAGTTGCGAGCCAAGCCAAAAGTGAATTTCTTGCCAATATGAGTCATGAACTACGAACACCTTTAAATGCAATTATAGGTTTCAGCCAAGTACTAAGAGAAAAATTCTTTGGCCCTCTTAATAATAAACAGGAGGAATATGTAAAGGATATATTGGATAGCGGTAATCACCTCCTCTCACTTATAAATGATATACTGGATATTTCAAAGATAGAGGCTGGCAAGATGGAACTATGTTTTTCAATTTTTTCAGTAAGGGATCTATTAGAGAACAGCATAAAGCTTATAAAGGAGATGGCAAAAAAACATAATATTAGTATTAAAAGTGAAATAGCCCCAAGTATTAAAGACTTAATGGCTGATGAAAGAAACATTAAGCAGGTAATATTTAACCTTCTTTCCAATGCAGTTAAATTTACACCTGATGGCGGATCCATTATAATTTCAGCAAAATTCATTTCAGGATACTCATTATCTTCATTGGATCATAAATTTATTGAAAAAAATTATGACAAGGATCTCTTTTGGCATAGAAATTATATTGATATATCTGTTTCTGATAATGGGATAGGTATATCTAAAGATGAGTTAGAAAAGATATTTTCTCAGTTTTATCAGGTAAATGATAGTATTACAAATAAGAGTCCAGGAACAGGTCTAGGTTTAACATTAGTTAAACAATTTGTCGAGATGCATGATGGTTTAGTATATGCTGAAAGCGAGGGGAAAGGAAAAGGCTGTAAATTTGGATTTTTTCTACCTACTGAAGTTGTACAGAAATAATAATTTTTTTCATCAAATTGAGGATGGAGTATATTATATACAGTTTAGTTATTACATAACTTTACGAATATCCTTTGCTATGAGATAAATTCTATTCCCACTTCCAATTGTGTTGACAAAAATTGCCTTAACAATAACGGTATCTCCATTTTTAATCTCACATTGGGATTTGTCAAAATAGATTTCTGCAATTCCGGTGAAGATGTCATTGTTTACATAATCAACAAGAAGACTAAAGGTTAGTTTTTGCTTTTTCTTCTTGATATTGGTAACTCGTCCCTTCCATCTTATATTGAATCCTTTATACAGGTACGGATTCTTGGAGACATCTTTAAACGGGACATGTTCAAAATTTCTATCCTCAATCTCTATTATAAATTTTCTAAGAAATTCAATCTTTTCTTTAACCCTATAATTGGCATTGCTGTTATTAAGCTTATTAAGAATCTTTAGGGCATTGTTGAATTTATTTTTTTTTATTAGGAGTTTAGCGCTTTTAAAGTCTTTCAAAAGATTTTCATTGGAAAAGTAGAAAATAGGAGTTTTCTCCTTCCTTATCTTATAGATTAGATCGTATCTTGAACTGTCCAAATTAACCATATCAATTTGCGAAATAGCTTTTGCTGGAGTCCTTTCGGTTTCTCTATTCAAAATAAAGTACACGCTAAGAGCTGTTGCTGAGGAAACAGCAATGACAAGAAATACAATAATAGATATTTTTATCTGTTTATTAATAAATATCTTTGTTTTTCTATGTGAAATTACCTTTCTTCCTGGTTTTGGCACAGATACAAAATCATAAAGGCGAGCATTTTTCTGGAAGTTGTTGAAATCATCAATTTTGTGAAGTATGAATAACGATCTCTTTAAGGTTTTATCTTTTGGGAATTTCTTAATAAGTTCAATATACCTTGATATTACAATATTAATGTTATTTGTTGATTTAAGAATGATAAAGGTTTCAAGCTGAAAACATGGTAGGTACTCAGGATCAATATTCTTGATCTTTTTTATGAATGAGTCTGCATCATTAAACCTGTTAGCAAGGAAATATGATAGTGACAGAAGAAAATATATATATTTATC
>JAXHTB010000170.1:0-8049 GCA_034190185.1 Spirochaetota bacterium
GCAGATTTCAGCATATTGAAAAGAATCGGATCGATCTTGCGATGAGTGAAATCGGAAAGAGGAATGATGCAAAGGATATCTATAAGGAGGCCTCCTTGAATCTTGGGGCTGATCTTTATCTGCTCGTCTCTGCGGCTCAGATTGGCAATGTGTCATATGCAAGGATTAATGTTATTCCTTTGAATCCTGAATTTTCCAAACTAAGGAGAGATGTTGACGTAAAAAGTATGATTATGATGAATATCCCACTTCTGCTTGGAAGGGAGATTATTATGCTGCATGAGAGAATGCCTGTTAAGGCTAAGATACTAAGGAAATATTCGGATAACCAATTTCTTATAAACGCAGGGCAATGGCATGGGATAAAGTCGAAAAGGTATCAGGCTGATAATGGTGACTGGATTGATATTGTTTTGTCTGGCAGAAAAGAATCAATTGTTCGTATCCAGGGCAAGAAATGGAAACCCGGGGATATAATATTGATAAATATTTTTCCAGAAATTAAAGAGCTGTTGAATGGGATTGTTGATAATATATCTAGAAATACTGTTTATAAATATGGAATTGAAAATACACTTCTAAAGGGCACAGATGCAGGAAAGCGATTTGTTGAGGGAATTTGTATTGTTAATACAGGCGGAAATATATGCCTGCCTGGATACGGGGCATTTTTATCAACACATTATCTTGGATTTAGAGATGTATCTCCTGACTCTACTGGAATAGCAGTATCGTCTACTTCGATCTTTTTGCAGTTTTTATTGCCAGAGCTCATAACTGGATTTAGTATAAATTTCTTTCCCTGGGTAAAGGATAGCGATAAGAGCAGCAGCTTGCAGGGACTCCAGATATTCCTATGGGCATCGCTTCCCTTTACCTTTTCGACAGCATATATGGATCAACTGGCTTATCTATACAAGAGCAGCCGCATACTGCCGCCTTTTTTTGAAGATAAGGATATTATGGCTGGGGTCTTATCTTTTCTTCTCCCAGGTGGTGGATATTTTTATAAGGGACGCCGGGTTGAGGGATGGAGTTTTTATATCTCTGAGATGTCTCTTGCAGGTTATGGAATCTATTGTAGAGATTCTAAAAGAAAGCGTTTGATAGCTTTCTCTGCTCTTGCTGTTGTCAAGATTATCGATATAGCATGGGCTTATTTTGTAAGGTCCTCTTTCAGTTTCTATAATAGAGAGGTGGAAAGAGAGGTGAAAAAGGTGTCTTATGGGCTGGAACTTCGAAAAAATCCTATTGATGGGAATACCTTTTATACATCGCTTAATTATAAGTATTAACAGAAATATGCAAAGCGAAATCCACAGGAACATTTCATTTTTTTTTGCCTTTTAAATAGATGTATATGAAAACATTCGATTTAAAAATTATAAAATCAGTCTATGGCGGTTCCGGTCTTGGATTTCATGATGATAAGGCTATTTTTGTCCCCTTTGCTCATATTAATGAACTCGTAAGGGTTGAAGTGACATCCTACAAGAGGGATCACGGCTTTGCGCAAATTGTCGAAATCCTTGAGCCTTCTAAAAAGAGAGTTGAGCCTAGGTGCTGTAATTTTGGAATCTGCGGTGGCTGTGACTATCTCCATCTTGATTATGATGAGGAGATATCTATAAAACAGAATATCCTAAAAGACAGCCTTGTAAGAATTGCAAAAATAGATAACAACGATATCCCGAAAATTGATGTCGTATATAGTAATAGAGATAGATACAGGTCACATGCTTCAGTTAAGAATGATAACGAAGGTAAAATAGGTTTCTACAAAAAAGGGACGAACGATCTTGTTGCTTTTCCGCCAAATGGATGCTTGCTTCTACCAGAGTCATTAGTACAAATATTTCTTAAACCTTACTATTCGGGATATAAAGAATTTAAGGCTGCAATTGGATGTAACAATAAAGTTAGCTTTTCTTATGATGAAGATAGAGTAATAAAAGAAATTATAAACTCTTTAACTTTCAATCGTGATATACACTGCTTCTTTCAGGTAAATCTTTTTTTGAGAAATAATATGTTGGATATAGTTAGAGAATATGCAGCATTAAGTATAAGTGACAACTTCCTGGATATTGGCTGTGGGATCGGTTTTTTTACGCTATATCTTTCTAAAGATGCAGATTTTGGAATCGGTGTTGATATTGATAGAGAATCCATTCTCTGGGCTCAGAGAAACAGAGAGACTAACAGCATCGATAATGTTGAGTTTATACAATCCTCTGGATCTTCCCTTAGTCCTCACAGTTTTAATCCTGATTTGATAGTTGCTGATCCTTCAAGAGCAGGTCTTTCTAAAAAAACAAGATATGTTATTAACGCAATGCAACCAAAGAGATTAATTTATGTCTCATGTAATCCTTCGACATTCTCCAGAGACACAAAGGATTTTATAAAAAATAGATATAAATTGAAAGGGCTTACATTGATTGATATGTTCCCTTCGACATATCATATAGAGTTGATTGCATATTTCTGTAGAGATGATACATAGCGTTTTTTACGTCCCCAATTTAATTTGATGAAGATCAGTCCTTTACAGATAATTCAATCCTTCTAAAACCTATTATTGAATTTGAGATAAACAGAGCATCAGCATCCTTTAATTCTTCAAGTGTTAGTATTTTTTCTTTTACATTTCGTTTCATAATCAAATACTGTCGAACAGCGCCGTTTAGCAATCCGCATTCAACAGGCGGGGTGAATATAATGCCGTTTATCTTCGCATAAATATTGGTTATTGATCCCTCTGTAACTTCATCCTTTTCGTTTATAAATATCATATCAAAGAAGCCTTTATCCCTGGCTTTTTTTAATTCGGAATTATATAATTCTCTGTTTGTTGTCTTGTGAAAAAAGAATATATCGTTGCTGTTTGTACGATATTCAGATATTGCTGTAATAAAATTTATAGGATCGATATCCAATTTTGAATAACTAATTTCAACCTCACCCGATCTGTGAAGCAATGTCCTTACTCTGTATCTACCGTCTATAAGTAATGAAGAGGTCTTGTTTAGTAGCAGTAGATATGAAACACTGTTGAATTTGAAGTTGAAGTAATCAGCGGACTCTTTTAATCTTTTAAGGTGCAGACCAAGGAGCTTATAATTTTTATCGAAAAGAATAGTTTCGATCAGACAAAATTCATCTATAGGTTTTTCAACAAGAAAGCGGGCCTTTAATTTGCATTCTGAAAATTCATCATCAGGATCAGAATCATAGACAATTCCTCCACCTATACCCATTTCTCCCTTATTGTTATTTATGAGTATTGTTCTTATAGCAACATTAAAAATAGAGTCTCCCGATGGTTTGAAAAAACCGAGGGACCCTGTATAGATTTTTCGCTCTTCCTTTTCCAGCATGTCAATTATCTCCATGCTTCTGATCTTTGGAGCTCCTGTTATAGAACCTGAGGGGAAAATGCTCTTGATAAATTCGTATATAGGAATATCTTTTAATAATCTACTTTCAATGGTTGATGTCATCTGAAACAGCGTATTATATTTCTCAATTTCGTACAATCTGATTGCCCTTACTGAACCCTTTATAGACATTTTGCCGATATCATTTCTCAAAAGGTCTACAATCATAATATTTTCGCTTCGATTTTTTTCATCATTTTCCAGAAAGGCGCTGTTCATTCTGTCTTCAACTAAATTCCGCCCCCTCTTGTATGTTCCCTTCATCGGCTTTACTACTATCCTATCTTCCTGCTTATTGAAAAAAAGTTCTGGTGAAAGTGACAGAATATAATAATCATCAAAGCGGGCAAATACGTTATATGCTACGTTCTGCTTGCGTTTAAGGTCATTATACAGTCCCAGGGGGGATCCAGATATATCAAAATTATATTTGATTGTATAATTTGCCTGATAGATATCGCCCTTGTGTATAAAGTCTCTTATGGTTTCAATATTATCTTTATATTCTTTGTCAGTTACATTCAGTTTAAGATTAGACACCTTATAATCCGGAATCTCTTTAGAAATATCATAACTACCTGAGGTGAACCTGTTTAAATTATGGTCAAATATTGCAGGATTTTTGTAAGCGCAAAAAAATGCGTATGGGAAAGTAATTTTTTTATTATTATTTTTAAAGGCCTCTTCCAGCAAAAATCCAAGCTCGTAGCTGAAGAACCCCGCTACATAATAGCGCTTTGTTAAATCTTCTAACTCATCAAAAAAATTATTCAGATCTTCAGGATGAACAAGTCTAATTGTTTTTATTGGATTTGTAAAATAGTAGGAACGATAATTATCCTTATCGTATCTATTTGTCTCGAAGAAGAAAAAATTATTATTATTTTGCATCTTATGTTTTGGAAATACTCAGTTTCATTGAACTAAGTGAATAATGCTAATATGTTATGCGAATAAATCGTTTTTATAGTAACATATCTAAATATACATTAATTAAGAAAGAATTGAAAAATATGTCAATACAAATATTCAAGGATATATTCTTTAGCAGTTTTACTAATGAGATTCTTTATTCCTTGATGTAATCATATATAAAATCTCATTGACAATAGTCGATTATATTGATCACATTAATTAGCTCAATTTAAGTTGAGTATTTTCATATACAAGCCATAAAAACAATTTATCCAAAAAATTGCACATTGGATGTATATTAATACTATAAAGGTAGGTGCAAACAGATGAGTAAGGTATATTTTACTGATTTCAAGGCAAGTAGTAAGGATAATGTTTTTAGTAAAACTAAAAAGCTATTTGAAAAGACAGGTTTCAAAGAAAAAATTCATAAGAATGAATTTATAGCTATAAAAACACATTTTGGGGAGTATGGAAACATTGCATATATTCCAGGCCAGATATTACGAATATTAGTTAATATTGTAAAGGAAATGGAAGGCAGGCCCTTTATAACAGATACAAATACACTATATAGAGGGAGTAGAAGCAATGCTGTAGACCACCTCAACAATGCATATATGAATGGTTTTGTTTCTGAGGTTACAGGAGCTCCGGTCATCATTGCTGATGGGTTAAGGGGAAATGATTTCAGAACGCTGAATTTCGATGGAAAGCATTTTAATGAGATAAAAATAGCATCAGCAATATACGATTCCGATGCTGTTATTGTGACAACTCATGTAAAAGGGCATGAACTTTTTGGATTAGGAGGAGCCTTAAAAAACGTAGCCATGGGATGTGTGCCGTCGTCTGGGAAGCAGATAATACACTCTGACCTTAAACCCAAGGTGATAGAAAAAAGGTGTACAGGATGCGGATCCTGCAAAAAAAGATGCCCCTCTTTTGCTATATCCCTTAACAGCAACAAAAAGGCTGTAATAGATCAAGAAAAATGCATAAGCTGTGGTGAATGTACAGTAATATGCCCGTATGGCGCTATCCCGGTCTTATGGAAAACTGATCACAAATCTCTTCATGAAAGAACAGCGGAATATGTTAAAGGGATAATTGGCTCTAAACCAGGGAGATGGATATTTATTAACTTTATTATGAATGTCGCTCCTCATTGTGATTGCTGTTTTTGGAATGATATACCTATTGTTCCTGATATCGGGATCCTTGCTTCAACAGATTGCGTAGCAATAGACAGAGCCTCTGCAGACCTTGTAAACAAGGCTGACATTATTACAGGTTCTATACTTAAAGATAAAAAAGTGGAAAAGGATAATATAACCAGTCTTCATAATATTGAATGGAAGTATCTTTTGGAATATGCGGAAGAGATTGGTCTTGGAGAAAACAGATACGATTTTATAGAAATATAATCCTGTATTAATATTGACAACATGTAATTTTTAAGATAAAATTATTTTTTAATAAAGTAATATATACTAACATTAAATCATGCTGAAATACAGCTCAATGACATTTATTATTTTTTAGCCTTCATATCCTTGTGGTTTATTACATCTTTACCAATCAGATATTTCCTGAAGCTGAATGCTAAAGGAAATTTATATCGCAGAATTGCTATACACTAAAAAGAGGTTAATGATGAAGAGCCATCATGATTTTCCTAATCTAAATCCAAAAAAAGCAGAGGGAATAAAACCCAGTGGTAAACCGTATAATGTTATGGTAGTAGAAGATAAGGATTTTCATAGAAAACAGATCGTCCAAATTTTTGAGTCAGAGAAATATAAAGTTATTGCTTCTGCTCCAAATGGCAAAGAAGCTCTGAAAATATACGATAAATATTCAAAGGATTTAGATCTTATAACAACAAATCTTGACATGCCTGTTCTTGATGGTTATGCTTTTCTTTATGAATTGAAACAGAAAAATCCTAAGGCCAAGATAGTATTTATTAGTGAGGATACAACAAAGGGGGTTATTCAGGATCTTTTACAGATGGGAGCATCCGATTTTATTTTAAAGCCTATTCAGAGGGGACGGATTCTTCAAAGGGTGAAGCAAGCTCTTTTAAGAACGTAATGATTCTTCGATTGTATTCAAAGTTCTACAGCCTCATTCTTGTAACTGTCATAAATATCAAGATATGCGCCTTCGGCGCAAAAGGATTCAAGGATTCAAGTGTTTTTCTTTTCTAATGAGTTTATTAATGCCTTTAGCATCCTTTCGGTCTCTTGCCCTAAAGATAGAAGTCTTTGCTTCTTTTCTTTGCTTATATAATCTAAATAACCAATTAGCAATATCATTGTTTCCAATTCGAATAGTGTTCGAATTCGCCTTAATCACGTAATACGCTTCTTGAAATTATTATTCGCTGTATCTGGTTGGTTCCCTCTATGATCTGGGTCATCTTGGCGTCCCTCATCATCCTTTCCACTGGATAATCCTTCATTATGCCGTATCCTCCAAATATCTGTACAGCATCTGTTGTTACCTTCATTGCGACATCAGATGCAAAGCATTTAGACATGGCCGCATATTGAGCTATTTCCTTTCCTGCTTTCTGTGTGCCCACATGTTGAGCTGTTGTATATATCATTCTTTTGGCAACTTCAACATTCATTGCCATGTCAGCGATCATGAACTGGATACCTTGAAATTCCGAGAGATTTTTGCCGAACTGCTTTCTTTCATTAGCATATTTTACAGCCTCTTCAAAGGCGCCTCTTGCAATTCCAAGAGCAAGAGAAGCTACTAACAATCTGCTTTTCATGAATCCAGTCATTACAATCTCAAATCCTCTACCTTCTTCACCAAGGAGATTCTCTGCAGGTACTTCAGCATTATTGAATATAAGTTCCCTTGTGGAAGAGCCTGCAACAGAAAGTTTATCCTCTTCCTTGCCGAATTCTAGACCAGGTGTGTCTCTGTCAACAATAAATGCGCTTATACCTTTGTCCCGTTTCCCAGGGTCTGTAACTGCAAAGAGCATAAATACATCTGCTACTCCTGCGTTTGTAATAAATATCTTATTTCCATTTATAATGTACTTGTCACCCGAACGTACCGCTGAGGTTTTTATAGATGCAGCATCAGAACCAGCCCCGGGCTCTGTAAGTGCAACACCAAAATAAGCTCCATCATTGATTACTTTATTATAATATTTTTCCTTTTGTTCATCAGATGCCCAATCAACAATAAACACTAGTCCAGTGGAATGGGTCGCATAACTAATGCCGATGGATCCGTCAATCGAAGATAATTCCTCAACAACCAGACACCCTGTTACAACGTCTCCACCTGCTCCGCCTAATTCAATTGGCAAAAGTATCTTTAAAAGACCCTTTTCATGAAAAATTTTCAGCAATTCAGGATTGAATGTATGATTTCTGTCAGCCTCAATTGCTATCGGTTTTATCACTTCTTTAGCCAGTCTGGACGTCATATCTCGTATCATGATCTGTTCATCAGTTAATTGTATCATTAGTCCTCCATTAACATTGTATATTTTTTATAAAGTAGTAATAAGCTTTTTTTATAGGTTAAACAGGATAAAACAATGCTTACAAAAGTCAAGAAATTTGAGGTCGAGACATCATGCTTTCTTTTAAGAAGCAGAATCACTGACTTTATAATTTTAATCTAATACCCTTAATTATATATATATATATAAATATTG
>JAXHTB010000171.1:0-8003 GCA_034190185.1 Spirochaetota bacterium
GATAATTTATATAGATCCAAAATTGGAAAATGATAGTGTTTACCCTGTTAGATTTAAATTGGATAAACCATGGTTCATCTATCCGGGCGAACCCTTCATAATTACGAATCCGGGAGGATACAGGATTATAGGAGGCGGAACAGTAGTCCTTCCATCGTTCAACAGTAATGAGAATAAACGAAAAATAAGGAATAATATAAATTTACTTAAGAATTATACTATTGAAGAGATTTTGGAATTTATCATAAAGATACACAATAGTATTAAACTGCCAATAATATCAAATCAATTACCTGATAGTGAAAAAAATACTAAAAAGATAGTTTTAAAACTGATTGATAAAGGAGCAATTATTCAGGTAAATGAATATCTGATTGATAAGGAATATTATGATGAGGCTAACACTGTAATTGGTAATGTAATTGCAAATAACATCGGACTTAATTTAAAGGAAATTTCGGATATCTCAAAGATTGACTTCAAAATATGCAAAGAAATTCTTCCAATTGTAGTAAAAAATAACATGATAATCGAGAAGGATGGCGTGTATTTTTCTGGTGACTCAATCACTATAGATACGCTATCAGATGAAAAGAAAAAGATATTATCCCAAACATTTTCAAAGAGTATCCATGGAATCGAGGTTGAGAAACTGGATATAGAAGAAGAGAAACAAAAGATTAAGGAGCTTGTAAGACTTGGATTCCTGATAAGCCTAGATGGCAATATTATTTATCACAGGGATGTTTATAAAGAGCTTAAACAAAAGATTATAAATCTGTTTAATGATAATGACAAGATAACAGTTGCTGATGCAAGGGAGGCAACAGGTCTCTCCAGAAAATATATTATTCCCCTTCTGAACAGAATTGAGAGCGATGGCCTTATCAAACGAGTTGGTGATTTCAGAATAAAGGTCTGATCTTTTCCCGTTTACACTGAATTTTGCTTTTCTTATATTAGTGCAACATCATGTTGTAAATCAGCATTAAAAGGGAAGCCTTAATCAGCGAAATCATAAGAACATATTATTCTGATGTTCTATTATTTAACAACTCGACAATCTCTACATTTTTTTTTGCTAATGCGTAATCCAAAGCCGAATTTCCGGATTTGTCCCTTATGTGAATATCTGCACCTGCATTTATTAGTAATCTGGCGACATTATTATGCCCTGAGGAAGCAGCATACATTAAAGCTGTCTTGCCATACTTAGTAGTTATATTCAGATCAGCCCCTTTACCTATCAGTAATCCTGCGATTTTGGTATATTTCAGGATAAGGTTAGCATGTACCCAATTCGATATCCTTATTAAAGCTGTCTTCCCTTCATTATTCTGAATATTAAGGTCTGCTCCATTATCAACAAGAAATCTTACAGTCTCGGTGCGTCCCTCATTTGATGCCTTCATCAATGGGGTCTGTCCGTTTTTGGTTTTTGAATTTATGTCAGCGTTATTGTCCAGTAATAGTTTAACGATCCCGGTCAGTCCGTAAAATGCGGCCCAGCAAAGAGCATTCCACCCATCATCCGATTGTGCATTAACGTCTGCTCCGGATTTTAGAAGCAATCTGATGATTCCTATATGGTTATTGATTGATGCACGCATTATTGCAGTGTATCCAAAGCTGTCTCTTGCATTTACATCAGCGCCATATACTATGAGCATCTCAGCAGTCTCGGCACATCCTTTGCTTGACGCTATTATTAGCGCTGTATAACCCAGATCATCTCTGGCGTTTAAGTTTGCTCCTCTGTCTAATGCTTTCTTAATCTCAGAGACATCAGAATCAGATACCTTTTTCAACAGAAAATCATCAGTATTGTACTCTCTTTTCTGTTCCAAGATCTTTCCTTATTTTATTATATTATCAATTAAAGGATGCAGCAGCATGCTATGCCTTTATAGATGTTTATATTCGATTAAATTTACATCCAGATTATTCTATAATACAGAAGGATATACAAATTGATCAAGAGTTTGATTATGTGCTATTTTCTATATTGGATAAACAAATATCTGCAGTGCTATATATTTATCAGCGTGTCTTATTGGTAATATATTGAATATAATAATAGAACTTGACAAGTAAACATTTTATCTCTCAATAAACTCTACAAAGAGGGAGAGCAGTACAGTTTAACTCAATTGGATGATGCTTGCATCAGCCTTTTCATTTGCGATCTCAAGTATGGCAATAGTCCCCGGACGTCTTTCCCCGGAGTTCGGGAATGTAGGACTTCCGGGATTTATCAACATTATTCCTTTAAATTCTTTTAGTTCAGCTATATGAGTATCCCCATAGACAATAATATCAACATTTCCATTGAAGACATTTTTAATTGTTAATTGCGGAACTCCAAGATTATGGATTAGTCCTACCTTCATCCCCTCAAGGTCGATAATATGATTTTTTTTAATACGGGGGTCTCTTCTAGGGTCACCGAGGCCATTCCCTTTTGCCGCAAGAACTGGTGCGATTGTTTCCAACTCATCCAGTGCTGATAAAGTAAATATATCTCCAGCATGAAGGATGATGTCAACATCAGAGAAATGATGGAATATTTCACTTGGCAGCTTCTCATCGTCAAAGATGTGAGTGTCAGATATAAGCCCAGCTTTCATATTTAATGCGCTCCTTTTTTGTTTCCATAATACTTAAATATCACAATTTATTATAACAGTAAGCTCAATTATTATAAGTAAAATGTCAACATTATAATGTGCATTATCAAATCCAAAAATTTAAATTATAAATTGAAAAGTGATATGATGCGTTTATTTAACAGATGCAAGTCTGATTATTTGTTGACATATATATCCAAATTCAGAATATTTACTATCGATTAAAGACAATATTTTAAGGAGTTATTATGAAAGCTCTAGTTATTGGAGGAACTGGCCCAACAGGACCCTTTGTTGTTGATGGATTATTAAAGCGGGGTTATGATGTAACCATTTTTCATCGAGGTACTCATGAAACCGATATACTTACTGATGTAGAGCATCTTCACGGAGATGCTCATTTCAAAGATACACTTAATGATACCTTAGGATCACGCAAGTTTGATATTGTTATAGCTATGTATGGAAGGTTAAGATATATTGCTGAAGTAATGAGAGGAAGAACAGAAAGGCTGATATGTGCAGGAGGTGTAGGAGTCTACAAGGCATGTTTAGACCCTGATGTAACTCTGGATAATGATTCATATCTTATTCCAGAGAATTCTCCATTATTTGATAATGCTGAAACAGATGATCCTGAAAAAGCTCCGATACTACACTTTACAAATCTTATGGTTCAGAGTGAACTTGCAGTCATGGAATCTCACTATTTGGGATTTTACAATGCCACAATATTACGCTTTCCAATAATCTATGGTCCCAGACAGCTTATTCCAGGTGAATGGAGTATAATCCGTCGTATATTGGACGGCAGGAAGAGACTAATTTTACCTGATAGTGGATTAGCCATAGAATCAAAAGGGTATTCAGAGAATATGGCTCATGGTGTATTATTATCTGTTGATCATCCTGAAGAATCTGCCGGACAGGCTTACAATATAGCAGATGAAGATGCTCTTAGTCCAAGAGATTGGGTTAAAATTATCTCAGAGTATATGGATCATAAATTTGAAATATCTTACTTGCCTGCAAAACTTTGTGAACCTGCTATTCCTTACGGAATGCCGATCCGACCCTTTGTAAAGAAAACCGGACTGCTTCATCATAGAGTATTAGACCTGAAAAAGATTAAAACTCATCTTGGATATAAAGACCTGTTTAAAGCTCGGGAAGGATTAAAGAAAACTGTCCAATATTATCTAGACAATCCACCAGAGAAGGGAGGAGAAACTGAACAGAGGTTGGATGATGCCTTTGATTACGATTCTGAGGACAAATTGATAGAAGAGTACGAGAAGAGTGTAGAAAAGCTTTCAATAATATTTACAGAAAAGACCTGGAGTCACCCATACCCTCATCCGGATAAACCTGATGTTAAGCGGGATCAAAGAGGAAGATAGAAAATTAAATCAATAGACAAAAAAACAAAAAATAATTCGTATTGAAATTAAAAGAGGAGGGGTGCAGTATTGCGATTAGTGACGCCCCTAACTAGTAAATTTATCAGTAGTTATGAGAAAAAAAGGGTTTATTAACTCCGTAATCAACGAGTAAAAGTAAGCTCAAACTGTTTTTAAAGTACATTTTGATGAAGTAGTGTTTCGTTAATTGCACTTATAAGATATTTTATTTCTTGTTAATAATCATTTTAACAATATCAATAAATTCTTGTGCTTTATTAAGGTAGGGTTCAACCTGATCATAGGATAATTCGATATATTCTCGATAATCACTTCTTTGTCTTAGTGCAAATGATTTATTTAGATAGCTACCTGGGTCATTGGGGAAATTACCTTCTTTGATAAAATGTTTATTAAAGAATGAGATAACACCACTATGTTTGGACGATGCATATTGCTCAAATACCAGCAACGCTAAAACTGAATAAAACATGCCATAGTAAATCCTATTTATAATTGAACGCGGGCTTTTGCGTCCTTTTAAAAGAAATAGAGCTTCATCAATACTCTCATCAGCCTGTGTTAGTCGATAGAAGGCAAGTTGTTTTCTTTTTTCATCAATAGTCAAACCATAACCCCTTCTCTTCGGATCGTCCTGAATAACGGAGACTCATCCATTGGGCCATCTTCAAGCTCTTTTTTGGTGAATATAACAATACAAATAAGCACATCATATTTTAAATTTATATTAAATATAATGTCATCAATTTCTGCTTCAATTGTAGGATTGAGTTCATGAAGTATAATCATGATGTCAATGTCAGACTCCTTTGTATAATCACCTCTGGCTTTTGACCCGAATATCTCTATATCAATAAGATTGTACTTTTTATCAATAACATCTTTGAAACTTGCGATTGCTTTGCGTTCATTATTTGTTAGGATTAGTTGTTTATACATATTTTGTCCTATTATTTGTTATTGATGTTTATATAGGAATAAAAATACTCAATTTTTTACGAAGGATCACATGGTATCAGTTGTTAGCTGATAACTTAAATTATAACTTACAATTATAAATGGCAAGGATATTTTATATTATTAATATTATTTCGGATGAAAACAATTTATCCGATTCACCTTGGTATTATAATTGAATAAAGGGGTAGAGAAAATTAAATAATATGATAATCATGAAAAAGTTCATAATTGTTTTTGTAGCGCATGAGTTAAATGCATTTAAGGAGGTCAAGCGTAAATTGATCTCGCAGAATTAAAGTAAACTATGGCTTAATATTTAATCTGACTGGATTTCAAAATTCTGGTTTGATCCAATCGCTAACTGATACAAGGCGCTGTCTTTTGATGTCTACTTTATACATCTTCAGATAATTTGATCCCTTATGATTCATCGATGTGAATGTTACATTGCCGCATAGGTCTTTCATGTCAAATTCGTTTAATGTTTCAAGCGCTTTGATAAATGCTTCAATATTGATATCTTTACCGGTTCTTTTAAGGCTCTCGCTTAATATTATTGCATCACACCAGCCTTGTGTATAGCAACTGTTTCTAAATGGTTTTTCTGTCCCTGGATTATATTTAAGAGTAATTGCCCTCAAATTTGTCATTTCTGATGAATCGTGATACCAGGGGCTGCATATCCCACCACCAATATATTTTTCAGCAACACTACCCATTGTTTCAAGAATGCCTGTAGATGTGAGATAGTGTTCTCCAATAAACCAAGCGTCCAGACCAATTTGTTTTGCAGATCTCATTAAACCAAAAAGATTGGGCACCATTATGTTCATAACAACAAAGTCGGGTTTTTTCATCTTTATCTTCAATATTTCAGAAGTGGATTCAATTGCTCTTGGGTCTAATACTTCAGTAGCAACCAGCTTAAAACCGTATTTTTTTGAAGATTCATTAACTGCATTAAAGGATATCCGTCCTCGCTCGTTATCTGCCCTTATAAATGCGATACGAGGGCTTTTATATTTAAGATTATTGTTAATATACTGAAAAACAATCTTCATCTGATCTTGATAGGTTGGTCCATTTGCAAAGATGTAATGTTTTGCTGGCACAACAACACGATCTGAAGTTGATGGCATCAAAGTAGGAACTTTATCTTTTAAGATTCTTAACTGAACTGCCAGGAATCCTTGACTTGAACCTGGTCCAAGTAATGCAAATACACTATCTCTAGATACAAGTTTTTTGTATGCTGCAATTGTAGCTGGTACCTGGTATCGGTCATCTTCAATAATTAGTTTTATTTTTCTTCCGTGTATTCCACCAGAATCATTTAAATTGCGGAAATAGTTCCTAAATGCTTCTGTTGCCATTAAGGTAACAACAGTTGCAGGTCCTGTCTGATCATAGATAACTCCAATCTTAATCTCTTTGTTAGATACACCTCTTATCTTTTTAGAATAACTATAATCAGGATACAGGAAAATAATGAAGATCAGAATAATACATCCACTTAATAATCTCTCATTCATAATTACCTCCATATTGATACAAAAAATGGTTATTATTGATAAGTTATTAAGTAAAGGTGTGATTGGAAAGAATTTGAGGATAGGCTTGTTTTTTATTGAATAACTTATATAAAGAATGCTTATAAAAGTCAAATCAAATAATAAAATTATTATTGTTAAAAAATATTATTAACTAATTCTCTACTATCATTGCACATTGCAGAAGCATTATAGGTATTATAAAACAGATGACGAGTCGCTTTTTTTCTTTACTTTTAGTATAACCCGATTAAAGTAATTTTAGTAATCAAATATACATTAGGAGATAACAAATGGACTTTAGCTTTTCCGAAGAACAGGAGATTTTGAGAGCTGCAGTGGTTAAATTCATGAAAAGGGAGTGTCCAAGAGAGTATACAAGGAGATGTGATGAGGAAAAGATCCCGCCCTTAGATCTGTTTAAAAAGATTGGTGAACTTGGGTGGTTAGGACTGGCCATTCCTGAGGAGTATGGAGGCAGCGGAGGATCAGTAGTTGATTTAGCTATCCTGTTAGAGGAGACTGCTAGGGTTTCCATTGCACTATCTGATCTGATATATAGAGCCAGAGTTCATGGTGGAATGAATATTCAAAATTGCGGAACAGAGGAGCAGAAAAGAGAACTTCTACCTGGGATTGCTAGTGGCAATCTTATATTTTGCATTGGGCTGACAGAGCCGAATGCTGGCTCTGATGCAGCGTCACTCATCACTTCTGCTGTACCTGATGGGGATGATTATATTATAAACGGCAGGAAAATCTTTACTACTAATATTCATATAGCTGATTACTGTTTATTATACGCACGAACAGATAGTAATGCGCCTAAACATCAAGGAATCACAGCATTTCTTGTGAATACAAAAAGTCCAGGAGTTACTATAGATCCTATAAATACCTTAGGAATGAGGGCTACTGTTACAAATGAAGTTGTATATGACAATGTAAAAGTGCCCCAAAAAAATATTCTAGGTAAACTTAATGAGGGCTGGAGCATATCATCCACCCAACTGGGAGCAGAGAGATTTGGGTTAGCAGCTATGTGCACTGGAGCTGCCCAGTCTGTACTAGATGATGCGCTGCAGTATGCAAAGGACAGAGTTCAATTTGGAAGACCAATAAGTAAATTTCAAGCAATATCTCACAAATTAGCTGACATGCAGGCAGAAGTCGATATAAGCAGACTGCTGACTTGCCGGCTTGCATGGATGGCAGATCACGGAACCTCAAACCTAAAGACCGCGGCAATTACAAAATTATATACATCAGAGGCGTACAAGCATGTATCCGATCTGGGTATGCAGATTCTGGGTGGTTACGGTTATATCTTTGTCGTACTGCCCCAAGTCGGTATTTGTGATGGGACCAGTATCCTCATGTCTGACAATGACCCTGTTCTGATAAAGGTCCATTCCAGAAAGGGAAGTCCCTGCAGCGCGGGTGAT
>JAXHTB010000172.1:0-8002 GCA_034190185.1 Spirochaetota bacterium
GCTTACTTAGGATTGCAGGGGCTGAAGAAGGAATATTCTATATACAATCGGGCATTCAACGTATATAATAGAACAGTTTATTGAATTGCTTTCCATTTTTTCCATAACTGCTGTATATGATGTTAGGTCCAGTACATACAGCAGGTATAATCCGCAGTTTAACCGTGAAATGTTTCAACAGACGCTTCTGCGGCATAATATTGCTGCAGTATGACATGCTTGCCGCAGAATATATTTCTGGATTGTTTGGAAATATGGAAATAGCGCATATTACATGAATGGAAGCAAATATAGATATATAGAGTTATATCTCCAAAAACGTGCGAACTTATTTTTTAAAGAATGATATTCCTAAACCTACAATGAAGCTAATTGCTGCTGGCTTAGCTTTGACAATAAGATAGTTTATCTAATCATAATAGAAATTCCTATTCTTTCTACTATTTCTATAATTGTATATTTATCAGGTTTTATCTTGACGAAATTTAAAGGAATAGGAAAAATATGTCTATGATATTGGTATAAGTAATAAATAAGCGGAGGTGTGATTATGTTTTCCGAAGATGCACTGAAAAAAGCCAAAGAAATGAGAAAGGATTGGGAAAAGGAAATTGAAGAGGTCTATGAGAAAAAATTGAAATTTGGATCTCCCCAATACACTAGTGAGTCTGGAATACCTATTAAATATGCATATTCACCAGAGGATATCAAGGATTCCGATGTGGAGATGCCTGGAGCATTTCCTTATACAAGAGGAGGCAGAGCTCTTGGGTATCAGTATATGCCATGGATGATCCAACTGCTTCATGGATACGGTACAAGTGAAGAGACAAGAAATCGAACAAAATATCTTATAAAAGAAGGTATGAAAGGATACGGAGAGCAAGCTGCTGTTCTATTTGCCGTAGATACGCCTACACATTGCGGTTATGATCCTGACAGCCCCAAGGCAAAGGGAATGATAGGACTGGGAGGCTGTAACATAAGCACATTGGATGATATCCATGGATTGCTTGTTGATTACGATCTTCCAAATACCAGAATGGCTGACAACATCAGGTTTACCTGTCTTCCTTTTCTTGCAATGTACATAGCTTATGCCGAAGGCAGGGGACATAAACCGGAAGAATTAAACGGACAGAGCCAAAATGGATTAGGTAATAGATGCTTAACCACAAATCTACCATCGCCTGTGCCGGATACACAATATAAACTGGAGATTGAGCTTATTAAATACACCTCTCAGAATATTAGAAGATGGAATCATACAAATCTTTGCGGATATGTATTTGGAGAGATGAATGTTACACCAGCACAAGAGCTTGGGATTATTCTCTCCAAGGCCGTTGATCTTGTTGAAGGCGGAATTAAGGCTGGTCTTCATCCTGATGAGTTTGTTCCAAGATTCAGCTCACAGGTTCATCTTGGCATGGACTTTTTTGAGGAGATTGCAAAGCTCCGTGCCTGGAGAAGAATGTGGGCAAAGATCATGAAGGAAAGATTCGGCTGTAAAGATCCAAGATCTCTTCAGTACAGAATGCATGTTCAAACCGCTGGATCTTCACTTACCTCCCAGCAGCCCTTGAATAACATTACAAGGTCTACTTTGCAGGTATTAGCCTCTGTTCTGGGCGGTGTTCAGTCATTGCATACAAATTCCTATGATGAGGCAATTGGACTGCCCTCAGAAGAAGCGGTTCGAACGGCTATACGTGTTAATCAGATAGTCCTTAATGAGACAGGTGTTGCAAATGTTACAGATCCTCTTGGCGGTTCATACTTTATTGAATGGCTAACAGACAAGGTGGAAGATGAAGCAGAAAAGATGAGAAGTGCCATTGAAAGTCAGGGAGGTTATTTTGCTTGTATTAAGAATGGGTGGCTGCGTGATCTGCTTGAAAGACAGAGCATAAATTGGCGAGAGGAAGTCGATAGTGGAGAAAGAATTGTTGTAGGTTTAAATAAGTTTGCCATTGAAGAAGAAGAGGAGGTTCCGGCCTTTACAGTGTATCAGCCGGAGATTGAAAAAGAGGTTATTTCGAGACTGGAGAAATGGAAAGCTAACAGGAATAAATCTGATGTTAACGACTCATTGGAAAGGATAAAAGAGGCTATGTCTAATTATGATACTGTGGAAAAGGCAGGTATCCTTATGCCATCACTTATTAAGGCAGCAAAGGCTAAGTGTACATTAGGAGAGATGATGGAGGCTATTGTAGAGGTTAGCGGCGGAAGGATATATTCTACATAAGGAGGAAGATATGACTCAGCAGAATAAAAAAATAAAGGCTATTATGGCTCGTTTTTCCCTAGATGGCCATGACCGTGGATTGTTATCTTTAATGAATAGTTTTAAAAATGCAGGTTTTGAAGTAGTATATACCTTTTTCCACGATTCAAGTGAGCTGGTTAAGGTAGCAAAAGAGGAAGATGCAGATGTTATCGGTATAACAAGCAATATGGGACAGCATTTTTATGTTGCATCTGAAATTATAAAGGCTTTAAAAGAACAGAATGTAGATGTGCCTGTAATCATGGGAGGTGTTATTCCCACTCGTGATGTCCAGCAGCTCTTAGATATAGGCATTAAAAGGGTATTCAGACCTGGCTCTACTCCAGACGATGCTATTGCCTATATTTCTGATATAGCAGTTTAAATTTTTAACGGAGATAATTTATGACTCTGCCTTTAGAAGGGATAAGAATATTAGACCTGTCTAGACTTCTACCTGGTCCATACTGCTCAATGATGCTTGCAGATTTAGGAGCTGATGTAATCAAATTTGAGCAGCCTGGTATTGGGGACTATGTGCGGGATATGATCCCTGAGATATTCATGAGCGTTAACAGAAATAAGAAGAGTGTTACCCTAAGCCTAAAATCAGATAAGGGAAGGGATATATTTTATAGCATGGTAGAAAGGTCAGATGTAGTTCTGGAGGGATTCAGCCCTGGTGTTGCTAAGCGTCTGGGTGTTGAGTATGACAGATTGAGTAGCATAAATGATCAGATTGTATACTGTTCCATATCAGGTTTTGGACAGGATGGCCCTTATCGTGATATACCTGGACACGACATAAATTATTTGGGTGTAGGGGGTGTGTTGAGTATTCCAGGGCAGGTGGGAAATCCGCCTGCTAGGCCTGGTATACCTGTCGGAGATCTGAGCTCAAGTATGTTTGCGGCAGTGTCGATCCTTGCAGCTCTTATGGCAAGGGACAAAATCGGCAAAGGGCAGTATATCGATGTTTCAATGACTGATGGAATAGTCTCATGGATGAGTGTCCGCTCAGGTGGTTATCTTACAAATGGTATTGTGCCGCAGGTAAATGAAATGGGACACCTTTCACCTGCTAATGATATTTTTGAAACAAAGGACGGCAAAAAGGTGACATTGGGCGCTTTGGAGGAGCATTTTTGGGAAAATATGTGTAAAACCCTCGGAATGGAAGAGATGCTGAATGAACCTCGCTATAGCTCCCATAAAAAAAGGATAGAGAATGGGAAGGAGATATCTGAAAAGCTAAAGGCTGCATTTTTGTTGAAGACCAGAGACGAGTGGATCGAAGAGATGAGCAAGGCGCGTGTGCCGTGCACCCCTGTTTTGACAATGGAAGAGGTTTTTGCAGATCAGCATATCCTGCACAGGGGGTTGGTTGAGGAGATCAGCGACCCAAAGCTGGGCAAGATAAAGCAGGTTCCCTTTCCTGCAAAATTATCTGAGACCCCTGCAGTGATCAAGAGTCCACCACCTGGAATGGGTGAGCATACCGAAGAGGTGTTGCTTGATTTTGGATATACTAAGGAAGAAATCGAGGATTTTAGAAAAGAGAAAATAATTTAATAATATAATAACAGAAAATGATAGAACTGAAAACAGGAGAATAGTTATGGCCTCTGATGATATAATTTTCACAAAGAAGAACAGGGTTGCTACTATTAAGTTTAACAGGCCGGATAGTATGAACGCTCTTGGTGGTACAATGCGAGAGGATATTGTTGATGCTATTCATGATGTACAAAAGGATAGCAACACTAGAGTGCTGGTTATAACTGGTTCTGGGAAGGCATTCTGCGCTGGCGGCAACATCAAAGATATGGAAAGGATGAGTCTTGAAATAAGCCTCCCTGACAGAAGAGACTTCGTACGCAATGTTATGCATAGGATAACAACTGAGATCAGGAATCTTGAAAAACCTGTAATCGCTTGTGTAAATGGGCATGCTATTGGTGCAGGATGCAACATCGCGCTAGCCTGTGATATGAGAATAGCATCAGAAAAGGCAAAGTTTGGTGAGACCTTTATAAATGTTGGTCTGGTTTCTGATTATGGCGGGCTTTATTTCCTTCCCAGGCTTGTTGGTACAGCAAAGGCTATTGAGCTTTATTTTACTGGTGATATTATAGATGCAAAGGAAGCTGAAAAGATTGGAATGATAAATAAAGCAGTACCACCTGAGGAATTAGAGGAATATACTTATGAGGTCGCAGGTAAGATAGCAAAAAAAGCGCCTATTGCCCTAGCAATGATTAAAGAGGTTATGTATAAAGGTCTTGCCACAGATTGGGCAACAGGGCTCGATATTGAAGCAACTGCCCAGAGTATCTGCCTTAAAACTGAGGATCACAGAGAGGGTGTTCGCGCTATGCTGGAAAAGAGGGAACCAGTATTTAAGGGGCAATAGATTACAACCACCAAAATGTATATATATGCATCTTGTTTTATTTATTATTGAAGAGGAATATTTCAAAAATGGATTTAAATAATAGTAAACTGATAGATTTACAAGAAAGAAAAAGGAAGATCCTCTGCATGGGAGGAGAAAAGGCTATTGAGAAACAACATAGCAGGGGAAAGCTGACTGCAAGGGAGAGAATTGACCTTCTTCTTGATAGAGATACTTTTATGGAAGTAGATACACTTGTAAAGCATAGATGTACTTTATTCGGCATGGAAGGGAAGGATATACCTGCTGACGCAGTTGTTACAGGCAGCGGTAAAATAAATAAGAGGAACGCCTTTGTATCTGCTGAAGACTTTACTGTTGTTGCCGGAACCTTTGGGGAGATGCATGGCAAAAAGATATGCAAAGTCATTGATAATGCTGCAAAATGCGGTTCCCCCTTTATTCAGATTATCGATTCCGGAGGAGCGCGGCTGCAAGAGGGACAGGATTCAAGTGAACCCTATGCGCAGTTGTTCAGAAGGCACACAATGTATTCAGGTGTAATTCCTCAAATAACACTTTTGCTAGGAAGCTGCGGAGGAGGAGCTGCATATGGTCCTGCATTATCGGATTTTATTATAATGGTGGAAGGTGTCAGCCGTATGTACATGGGCGGGCCCGCCTTTGTAAAGACTATGCTTGGTGAGGAAAAGACAGAGGAAGAACTTGGTGGCGCAAAGCTTCATAGTGAGGTCACTGGTCTGTGCGATTTTGTCGCAAAGGATGATAGAGAAGCTATTCTAATCGCTAGAGAAATTATAAGCTATCTCCCTTCAAATAATAAGGAGACTCCGCCAATTGAAGATACAGGGGATGATCCTAACCGGATCAATAAGGGTATTCTCGATATTCTGCCGCAAAATTCTAAGGCTCCTTTTGATATGTACAAGATTATAAGGGAGATCGTTGATAATGGCAGCTTCCTTGAGGTAAAAGCAAGTTTTGGCAGAAATATGATAACAGGTTTTGCCAGATTAAACGGTCAATCTGTAGGTATACTTGCAAACAATTCCATGATTAAGGGTGGCGTTATCAATGTTGAGGCTGCAAATAAACATGCCAGATTTGTAAGAATCTGCGATGCATATAATGTTCCCATTATTCATTTGCAGGATTCTCCTGCTGTAATGATTGGCCAGAATGAGGAGAAACGAGGCATAATAAAACACGGATCTAAGATGCTGCATGCAGTTACTGAAGCTACAGTCCCTAAGGTTACCCTTGTTATAAGAAATTCCTATGCAGGTGCTCAGCTCTGTATGTGCAATGCTCCTATTGGTGCAGACTATATTTTTGCATGGCCCACCGCAGAGATAACGCTCGTGGGTCCCGAAACAGCCGCAAGTGTTCTTTTTGCAAAAGAGATAGCAAATGCTGATAACCCTGATGAAGTGAGAAAGAAATTGACAAAGGAATATAATGATATATGGATAAATCCATATATGGCAGCAGAGAGGGGATATATTGATGACGTTATTGAGCCCGAAATGTCTCGGGCTATCTTAATAAAGTCTCTTAGACTACTAGAAAAAAAGACAGATGTCAGACCTTGGAAGAAACACGGCATTATTCAGTTATGATAGGATCGATTATTAAAAAAATAATCTCATTTTTCAAAATTTAAAACAAAAAATTATAAAAAAATAAATAAAAAATAAACCTGTAAATTTGGTGACAGATTAGGATAATAAAGAATTAGGAGGGAATTGAAATTGGGTATATACGTGGAAGAGCATGAAATTTTTCGTGACAGTTTAAAGAAATTTATTGAGAACGAGATTGTTCCAAACATTGATGAGTGGGAAGAGATAAGAGACATTCCACGTTCGATTTGGAAGAAAATGGGAGAACTCGGATTCCTTTGTCCATGGGTAGAGGAACAGTATGGCGGTTCCGGTGTTGGTTTTGAATATTCTTCAATAATTATCTATGAGCTTGCAAGGACGGGTATTGGACTTGGAATTGCGTCGCATAACGATATAATTATTCCCTATGTCGCAGATTTTGGAAATCATGAGCAGAAGCTAAAATGGTTACCTGGATGCACAACAGGTAACATTATCGGCTCAATTGCAATGTCAGAGCCAAATGCAGGCTCTGACCTTAAGGCTATACAGACTACAGCTATTAAAGATGGAGATCATTATATTGTAAATGGACAGAAGACATTTATTACAAATGGGTACGTTACAGACCTTGCGATTGTTGCATGTAAAACAGACCCGCATGTCAATCCACCAACAAAGGGCATCAGCTTACTCGCTATTGAGAGAGATACACCGGGGTTTTCCATTGGCCGCAAACTGAACAAGGTTGGTTTGCATACAGAGACTACATCAGAGCTTATTTTTGAAGACTGCCGTGTGCCTGTTGCTAATCTCCTTGGCGAAGAGGGCAAGGCATTTACTTATATGATGAGCGAGCTTCAAAGGGAGCGTCTTGTATGTGTCATCTGGGCGCAGGGAATGGCAGAGCGAATATTGGATGATGTTGTGGAATATTGCAAGGTTCGGGAGGCGTTTGGACAACCTATTGGTAATTTCCAGCACAATGCCTTTAAGCTTGCAGAGATGTCAACAGATGTTGAAATGGGCAAGGTGTTTCTTGACAGGTTGTTGGAAGAATATATTGGAGGAATAAATATTGTGGACAGGGTATCCATGGCTAAATGGTGGATTCCGGAAATGGCAAACCGTGTTGCTTACCATGCTCTCCAGCTCCATGGTGGTTACGGTTATATTGAAGAATATCCTATTGCACGCTTCTTTCGCGATGTTAGAGGACAAACCCTGTATGGAGGCACTACTGAGGTCATGAAAATGATCATAGCTAGAAATATGGGATTTAAGGCATAAATTAAACAAATTCCTCTTAATTGTTCTATGAACTTTTTAAGAGGAATGTTTGTATATAATTTAGTAAAAACTGTTTTGAATAAATTTATGTTACCAGGTAATAAAACCTTATGCAGCCGCGAATACATGTAAATGATATATTTATCCAGGAAAGCATAAACCGCCATTTACGCTTAAAGTCTGTCCTGTAATCTGATCAGACTCATGTGATGATAGAAATAAAACAGCTTCTGCAATGTCGTCAGAGCTGATAGGGAATGGCTGTCTTTCCATAGCGCGCATAAAAATCTTTTCAGCGGGACCGCATTGTGCAATATAATCCATACCAGGTGTGTCCTTTGTCACTGTAGTCGCTAGAGTATTTATTCTTATTCCCCATCGTGAAAACTCACTAGCTAAAACCTTAGTGCTTTGAATGTT
>JAXHTB010000173.1:0-7994 GCA_034190185.1 Spirochaetota bacterium
AATCGCAGCACTATACTATTATAGACCTCTATGGTTAACTAATGATTTTGGAGAAAACTGGAAAGAGACAGATTCCGGTTGTGAACAATGGGCAGCTATGGATATCTCATCAGATGGGAAATATATTGTTTTAGCTGATTTTGGAGCTATAAAATATTATCCGGAGAATAAATCAGCAATACACATTTCCAAAGATAGTGGGAAGACATGGGAGTGTAAAGAGATTGATGGAATACAATGTCTTTATGATGTAGCAATATCAAATGATGGAAAAAAGATAATCGTTGGTAGCAATAGGGTTATGGATCCATTCATGATATCATTTAATTCTGGAGAATCATGGGAAGCTATTTCTAAACCAGATTTTGTCAATCAGGATTGGCCTTCATTCAACAGTGTTTTCTCAGCATCTGGTACACGTATTGTTGCAATGGAAAAAGGTTATTCAATATGGACTTCTGATGATTATGGAGTAACATGGGTGGAACGTATAAGAGGAGAAGGAGGACAGATCTAACTGATCAGTATTTCATTTTTATGAAACATTGAAAAGGTTCCAACGAACTACTTAATTAAATCCACTAATTTGATTATAAGATTATTGTAATTAAATTATGTCCGTTTTACATCCTTTAGATTATCATTGTATAATTTATTTTTAAATTACTTATTTTGATATTATTTTCTAACAAAGGTGAATTATTTTGTGTCTTTAGCTATCCAATCCGCTATCATTAAAAATTCCATTGAATATCTCTATTCAATATGGTTGGTAAGTCCTCCTTGGAGGTCACAATAATATAGTTGATATCTTTTATGGTCAATACCTCTTTCTAAATTTTAATCCATTATAATTACTAAGGAATGCATACGGTGTGTATTTCATTTGTACAGCAAACAAAGTGTTTTCATATTTTGACGGCCAACGCACTATGCTCAGGAAGCTATAAGGGGATATAAAAGTATGTATGTTGTTGCAATAACAGGTGCAAGCGGAGTAATTTATGGTATTAGGCTTATTGAAGAGCTTTTATCCTCAGGTAAAGAGGTTAGCGCAATTGTTTCGGATGCTGCTTGGAAGATAATCCATTTTGAATTATTCCACAACTGTAAAAAACCTTCAACAATGAAGGAAATTATCAGTTTAAGAGGAAGAGGGTATCATCCTAATAATCTAAAGGAATATAACAACAAGAATCTCTTTTCACCAATTGCAAGCGGAACATCAAGGTTTGAAGCAGTTGTTATTATTCCTTGTTCAATGAAGACACTATCAGGAATTGCTTCAGGTTATGCTGACTCACTGATTTCACGTGTAGCTGATGTGGCATTAAAAGAGAGAAGAAGGTTAATTCTTGTTCCAAGAGAAACACCTTTAAACCTCATTCACCTGGAAAATATGCTTAAAGCCGGAAATGCTGGAGCAGATATTCTCATTCCTGCTCCGTCGTTCTATACATTTCCAGTGACAGTTGATGATATGATTAACTACATTGTTGGGAAGGCTCTTGATCTTTTAAATATTGAACATTCATTATTTGAAAGATGGGGGAAGGGGGAATAGTATCGAGTTTAGGATTTCTGAATTCAGTAGAAAAAATTCCCTTGCCATCTATTAAACAATGAATAATTTTTGCATTAAGATAAACATATAGACCTGAAAATACTACAAGTCCTTCAAAGGTATGGCTTAATGCAATATAAGGACAGTGTCTTCTGTTTTGCTGATGCTTGACTCCAAATAATTAAGAAGGAAGATATTCATAAAGCTCTTTAGCAATTGATTTGATGTGAGTATTTATATCCTTTATTTCCTTAGACTTTAGTCCATTTTCTCTTATGAGGTTTAAAATTCCTATCAGTGTATTTTCATAGATAATTGGCAGTATAAGTCTTCTTCCCCTTTCGAGTATCATTATTGCCGATCTACTCAGCTCTTCGCCTACTTCATTGTCGATATCCATGGAATCAATGTCAGAAAAGTCGACTTTTCTAAATGCATTTCCTACAAGTTCAAATATTTTATCTAAATTACCGGTTTTTTTGTTTAACAGGCTTAATGATATCGATTCAGGAGAATATTGAGATGATATATATGAGAATAATTCGAAACAGTAGTTGTTCAGATTTTCTATATCCTGTTTCCCATTATCTCTATCTCTTTTTGCTTTAGTTTTAGGTATCCTTTTAGTACTCTCATCTGACAATATTTTAGATTTTTTTTCATAGGTTGGGATTGTTTTTCTATCGTGAATGTAGATAAGGGATATAATAATTGTTATAATTATAACTATTAAAGCAATTTCCATGAATAGCTTGATGATAAATTTTGTACTTAATTTATGTGGAAAGATAATTAGTAATTTTGCATTTGGTATATTCCTGAAAAAAATATAGAACTTCATTTGATCATAATATTTTGTTATATATTTTTCCCCTATTTTCAGCTTCAACTCGTTATTCCTGAAACCTTCGGTGATTTTATCAAAGGTATTACTGCTGGTTATGAGTTTTTCATTTCTGTCTGCTTTTATGAGTATATTCTTTTTATCAGCGATTACAATAAGAGCTAGGTTCTTATATTTTCTTTTTACATTCATTATGAATTCAGAGAGGTCTTTCTGATAAAGCTTTTTACCTTTTTCAAATTTATTAAGGGATAAGCTGATTTTCTGAGAGTCGATTATCAAGGTGTTAGCAAATTTTTTTTCAAGCATTTCAGTTCGGAATGGTATATATACTATTAAGAATATGATAGATAATATTACTATCAAGCTTGTTGTTATTAATTTTCTTTTTGCAGTCATAATAATAAATTATAATGAATATAGTAAATTTGATGATTATATGATTTAATTATAAGTAAATCTCTACTTATTTTAATAAACGGCATATTATCATTTTCTCTTGAAGGAATATCATTTTTTTGCAAAAATCGATAAGAAGAAAGATAGACTAGTTGTAGAATATTAAAAATTCGATTTTTCAGGGAAAATTTAATAATATGATTGTATTTGATCAAAAAATGAACTGAGTGGTTTTTTTGTAACGACTTATTATAGTGCAACCATCTTCTCTATAAAAAATAATATTTTTATCTACAGTCTTCGTTAAAGTTATCCTAATAACAGGAGCATGTTGATAGAAATACAGCATCGGGATTAATGACATACTAGTCAGTTTTTCGAATAATAAAACGAAGGAATGGAACCAAATTATATTTGCAGCTTTGCTTTTTTGTGTTATAATTATTGTTTATAAGAGTAATTATTGTAGTTGGTCAAAAATATTTTTTTAAATAATCATTATTTAGCTTTAATAATGGAGAATGGAGTTTGAAATGCCACATGTTTGTATGGTCATTGAAGGCGCCTATCCTTATATTACAGGTGGAGTTTCCGCTTGGTGCCATCAATTAATTTTAGAAATTCCCGACGTTGACTTTACTCTTCTCGTTATTCTGCCTGCATCATACCGCGGTAAGGATTATAAATATAAATTCCCAAAAAATGTAAAAGATGTACATGAAATATGGCTTGATGAGAATTATTTCCATAGAAAAAGTATTTCAAAGAATAGTAATATAAAACAGTTTTTTTTCAAAGAGATATTAAATTTTCATATATCTATGAAGTTAAAGAATTATGGTTTTTTTAGGATCATATCTGAATTACTGACACAAAATGAAAAGCTTACATTAACGCTTGAAGACCTGACGAGATCTAAAGAGGCTATTGGCACACTATTTAAGATATATGAAGAAATGGATTCCAGATCCGAATTTATGCAGTATTTCTGGACTTGGAAATCTACACATCTCCCACTACTAAGAATTATTAACTACCCACTTCCAAAGGCTGATATGTATCATGCTGTAAGCACGGGATTTGCAGGATGTATAGCTGCGCTTGCTAAATTAAAGTTTGATATTCCCTTCATCCTTACGGAGCATGGCATCTATGCTATGGAAAGAGAGGATGAATTAAGAGATTCAGAACAGATAGATGATGATTATAAACAGTTATGGATCAATTATTATCATAGTCTTTGCCGAATATCTTATTCATTTGCAGATAAGATAATTACTCTTTATCGTGGAAATCAGTTCATTGAAATTGCAAACAACGCAAACATCGACAAAACAGAGATTATCCCTAATGGTGTTGATATTGAACTCTATTCATCACTTAAAAAAACTACTTCACCTGATAAAATAATTGTAGGCACTGTTGTGCGAGTAGTTCCCATAAAAGATGTAAAGACATTTATAAAGGCTGCTGCAATTGCTGCTAAAGTTATACAAAATGCAGAGTTTCATATTATTGGTCCAACAGATGAAGATGAGGATTACTTTAAAGAGTGTAAGGAGCTTGTTCAGGAATTGCATATACACGATAGAATTGTTTTTACTGGAAGAGTAAAAATGACAGAATACTATCCCAAAATTGATATTCTAGTGCTTACAAGCGCCCGTGAAGCTCAGCCGCTCGTGCTTCTTGAAGGAATGTGCGTTGGGATGCCGACAATTGCATCTGATGTGGGATGCTGTAAGGAAATGCTTAAAGATATAGGATTTATCACTAGACCTGGAAGTCCTGAAGAAACCGCAGAGGCAATTATCAAGCTCTGCGAAAATGAAAGATTAAGAAAAGAGCTAACAATAAAAGGCAAAGAGATGGTAAAACTTAAGTATGATGTGAAAGATGTGATCGAAAGATATCATCAAATATATCATAAATTCAGTGATGAAAATAAGAAATATCAGTTGGTGAAAAATGGCGGGAATTGGATTCCAATTACATAAACTCATCGAAGATGAGTCATTCATAAAAAAAGCGAAGGCTTATATCTTCGCATCCATAATTACATCAGGGCCATGGATTTTATCAATCATCTGCTTGGGATTTATAGGATTTTTAAGCGGAAAATTTATGACTGATGGGAAATTTTCTACAATCAGCATCACAATAGTATACACCTTTGCATTCTCTCTTATTTTAACAGGCCCGGTTCAGTTCATCCTTACCAGATATCTAGCTGACAAGGAATTTCTTAAGCAAAAAGAGAAGATGCTTTCAGCTCTTATCTCTGCTCTATTTATAAGCCTTATTATATCATTATCTGTCTCAATTCCCTGGTATGTTTATAGTGAAGGAACTATTCAATATAAAATAATAAGCATAATGCTGTTTGTGATAATATGCTCAATCTGGACAATGATGGATTTCTTAAGCTGTTCAAAAAACTATACAAACATTATAACAGCTTTCTTTTTAGGAAGTTTAGCCTCACTTGTTCTTTCACCATTTATTGGAAAATATTATGGTCTGGAAGGGGCACTCAGTGGATATGTAATAGGGCAATTTTTAATACTAACAGCATTGTTATACTATATTATTAAGGAATTCCCATATAGCGGAATCTATAACAGAGAATTCCTTAGCTATGTAAAACTCTTCCCCTATATCATGATGACGGGTCTGTTCTACAATCTTGGTTTATGGATAGACAAGCTAATTGTCTGGTTTGTTTTAGGGGAAACGATTTTTGGACATTTCAAAGGTTACAGCATTTACGACACTCCTATTTTTATTGCCTACCTCATTATTATTCCATCTTTAGCATATTTTTTAATACAGTCAGAAACAAGATTTTTCCTGGCACATAGAAAGTTTTTTGATTCGATATCTCATGAACGCCTACATAATATTCTGCAATATAAAAAAGATCTAATTGAAATACTAAAGGATACTTTAATGAAGCTATTATCTATTCAGTTTATAAGCTCATTAACCGGTTTTATCCTTTCCGATTTTATTGGCATATGGCTTGGGCTTTCATCTCAGTCAGTAACAATTCTTAAAATACTGTTTTTTGCTGCTGGTGGTCAGGTTATGTTTTTATATATAATAATTTTTCTAATGTATTTTGATTTAAGTCATGCAAGCTTTTATCTTGTTTTGTTATTCTTTTGTTTGAACCTAATTCTGAATTTACTATTTATCTATTATCCAGCAGTGCCTTTAGGCACAGGTTATCTTATTGCGATTCTCATTTCATTTTTTACCGGTCTTGGTTTACTTATGTACTCAATATCTGATATCGAATATTCTATTTTCATGCGGCAGGAAAATTAGATGCCGAAGTCGAGATATAAATCCTGTAACTGATTCTGTGATCGAATTCGAATTTCAGCAATTATGCTGATATCAATTTCCAGTTTCTCAATTATCTCAAGGACATTCCGCCGCATAATGATATGCTCGTCAACTGTGTAAATATCATCTAAATGAAATAAATCATAAAAGGATGTAGAAATTGAATCAGCCAGATATAATATTTCAGAACCATACGCAGAATCTTTATCACTGGCCCAGGGGAAGTGATGAAATGAAATTGAAGTTCTAATAAAGGCAGGCAGATTCCAGAATTTACATAACAATGAGCCTAAAAAAGAATGACTTGGAATTGGTACATATTCCTGCTTCTGTTGCGCTGTTTCACTTTCTCGAATCTTGTTGATTAGTTTAATATAGTAATCCGGAAAATAAATTAGAAGAAAGATCAGTCCGATATCATGCAGTGACGCAGCAGCATGAATTTCTTTTTTTATATTCTCAGCATCTTCTTCTTTATATATTACATTAAGTATATTTTGAACTATTACCTGTACCTCAATAGAATGTTTAAGCAATTTTAAAAATTCATTCTCCATACCCTCATGATATATCTTTAGGTTCGACATTACCGGGTGCTGCGATATGATCAATTTAACAAGATCATCATCAAGCAGAAGAAGCGCATTATGTAATGAGGATATCTTATTCTGAAAACCAAATGAATCTGCATTTGCTATCTTTAAAAATTTAATTGTCATTGATGGATCGTACAATAAAAAATTACAAAATTTATCAAGGTTATTATCTGAGCGAAAATCTATATCTTGTGATATCATTTGGAGCTTATCCTTCATTGTGGGATATGAAGGGATGGACTCAATAATATAAAGTTTTTGCAATATATTCTGTAGCATAGAACTAACATTTGTATAAATATTAATCAATTTTGTAATGGAATAAGAACTCTTATGCTCTTACCTTCTTTGCTAACAATAGGTCCCTCAATCATTCCGCCCATCTTGTTTAATGCAGATTTTGTGACGGCAAGACCAAGGCCAAAGCGATTCTTTGTTGAAAAGAATGGGTGGAATATTTTATCCTTAATATCATTTTTAATCTCTAAACCAGAATCGAAAATCTCTATAGCAATGAATTCCTTCATCGATCCAATTATTTTATTTAGGTCATCTTGAAGAAGGGGTTTTCTGGAAGTAACAAAATTCATAAAACCCGCATGGTTTTCTTCACTTAATGTATTATATTCTGATATAATTTCATCTATTAAATAATCTTGCGCAATATTATTTGGAATAATTACATGGTTATGCATCCATATTTTTATTTCCCCTTCTTCAATAATCGATTCAATACTATTAATTAGGATTTCTAATACAGCCTTATTTATTAAATCTAGATCAGCAAAAAGTTTTAGTTGTGATGAGATATTTATCTTATCGTTATAAATTATATGTTTGTCGCCTTTGTTTTCAATAATAAATGATCTAAAAGACTCTAATATATCCTTTGCCTTTATCTCCTCCTTATGTTCTATATAATGATCATCAAAAAGAAAATTTATCTTCTCTAACAGTTGTAACACATCCTTCATTCTTGTTTTAATAGTGTCTATTGCAGGGGGTTCAATTTCTTTAATAGTTTCGTGTATAATTAAATACTCATTAAATATATGCTTATTTACCGAGCTAATTCCATCTAATAAATCTGGATCTATACCTCTTTGTTGAAGATTTTTAATAGCGAGTGTATCTCGTAATGCAGCAGCAATATAACTGGATAGAATTTCTATAATATGTTCATCAATCTTTTGAAATTCCCCCTCCTTTTTATTTAAAACTTGTATTACACCTATAAGGT